>NZ_LZSW01000042.1:0-154404 GCF_001665615.1 Mycobacterium sp. 852014-52144_SCH5372336 | reverse complement strand
AGATGTGTATAAGAGACACCCCGACGCACACCGCCTCCGCCGCCACCTCGGGCAGGCGCTCGCCCCACGGCCGCCCGCGGACCGGCACCACGACCCCAACCGCCACCGCCGCCTGCAGCCCCGACGAAGCCGAAACGCGCTCGGCGCCAACGGCATTGGGGCCGACTGCTGTTGGTGGTGCTGTTACTGGCCGTGACGGCGGTCGTGGCCGGTGGCATCTGGATGGACTCGTCACTGCAGCGCATCCCCGCGCTGGCCGATTACGCCGGCCGGCCCGCCGCGGGCGCGGGCACCACGTGGCTGCTCGTCGGATCGGACAGCCGTCAGAACCTGACCCCTGAACAACAGGCGCAGCTGACCACCGGCGGGGACATGGGCAACGGCCGCACCGACACGATCCTGCTTGTGCACATCCCCGGCATCGCCTCGAGCACCGACACGACGATGGTGTCGATACCTCGTGACTCCTACGTGTCGATCCCGGGCTACGGCAGCGACAAGATCAACGCCGCGTACTCGGTGGGCGGCCCGCAATTGCTCGCCCAGACGGTCGAAGAGGCGACGGGCCTGCGGATCGACCGCTACGCCGAGATCGGCTTCGACGGGTTCGCGACCATGGTCGACGCGGTCGGTGGTGTGACGATGTGTCCCGCCGAGCCCATCAGCGATCCCCTTGCCGGCATCGACCTGCCGGCCGGATGCCAGAAGCTCGACGGCCGCAGCGCGCTGGGGTTCGTCCGCACCAGGGCCACCCCGCGCGCGGACCTCGACCGCATGGTTCACCAGCAGGAGTTCATGTCCGCGCTGCTGCACCGCGCCACCAGCCCGTCGGTGCTGCTCAACCCGCTGCGCTGGTATCCGATGGCCGAAGCCGCCGGCCGCACCTTCACCGTCAACGAGGACGATCACGTGTGGAACCTGGCCCGGCTCGCCTGGGCGATGCACGGAGACGTCCTCACCACCACCGTCCCCATCGGGGAGTACTCCAGCGGTGACGCCGGCTCGGTCGTGGTCTGGGACGACGCCCTGGCAAGCCAGTTGTTCGAGGCGCTGCGGACCGACTCCCCGGTACCGCAGGACGTTCTCGACGCGCAGCCCTGACGCACCTTCAGCAAACATTCATCCGGGCGCGTAACCGCCGTCACAAAGGGTCGACTCATTAAGGTAAACCTGACCTCTGTTAGGTCGACCTTCGCTGACTATGGCCTCTGAGCTGGGATATCGTGGCGTCCATGACCACTGCTGAAGCATCCGACACCAAATTCCACGCCCTGCTGCAAGAGCAGATGCGCAACGAGTTCGGCGCCGCGCAGCAATACCTCGCCATCGCCGTTTACTTCGACGGAGCCGACCTTCCGCAGCTGGCCAAGCATTTCTACCGGCAGTCGGTCGAAGAGCGCAATCACGCCATGATGCTGGTCCAGTACCTCCTCGACCGCGACGTCGAATTCGAGATCCCCGGGGTCGACGCGGTGCGCAACGCCTTCGATGCTCCGCGCGATGCGCTCGTGCTGGCCCTCGATCTGGAGCGCACCGTCACCGAGCAGATCGGCCGGCTGGCCGGCGTGGCCCGCGACGAGGGCGACTACCTCGGCGAGCAGTTCATGCAATGGTTCCTCGGTGAGCAGATCGAGGAAGTCGCGCAGATGACGACGTTGGTGCGCATCGCCGACCGGGCCGGCGACGACCTTTTCCGCCTGGAGGACTTCGTAGCGCGCGAGCTCGGTTCGACGTCGAAGGACGTCGGCGCACCGAAGGTCGCGGGAGGCAGCCTCTGAGCGTCGCGCGGATCTGAGCGCGGCTAATCGCGACCGGCGGCGCCGGCCAGACCGTTCTGCAGCCAATCCTTGGTGCGGCCGGGGTGGTTGGTCGCGGCCCATGCCACACCGAGGTCGCGGCAGTACTGCACGTCCTCGAAATGATCGACGGTCCAGCAGTACAGCGCGCGGCCTTGCGCGGCCGCCCGGTCGACCAACTCCGGATGCTCCCTCAGTGTGGCGATCGACGGCCCGACCGCGGTGGCGCCGACGGTCGTGGCGGCGCTGCCGCCGAGGTAGCGCGACGTCTCGCCGAGCAACACGGTCGGCAACATCGGGGCCGCGCGTCGGATTCGCCACACCGCGGCCGCCGAGAACGACATCACCACGGCGCGCGACAGGTCCGCCGATGCCGGGGAGGCGATCCCGAACCGGTGCAGCAGCGCCAGCACCTTGCTCTCCACCAGCCCACCGAACCGGACAGGGTGCTTGGTTTCGATGAACACCTTGACCGGCCGGTTCCAATCGAGCACAAGAGAGATCAGCCCTTCGAGGGTGAGCAAGCCCGTATCACCTTGCACCTCAACGGCATTGCGGCTTGGATGCCAACCGCCGTAGTCGAGCTCGCGCAGTTGGGCGAGCGTCATGTCGCTGACGAGCCCCGTTCCGTTCGACGTGCGGTCGACCCGTCGGTCGTGCACACACACCAGGTGGCCGTCGCGGGTGAGCCGCACATCGCATTCCACGCCGTCGGCGCCCTGCTGCAGCGCAAGCTCGTACGCCGCGAGCGTGTGCTCGGGACGGTCGGCCGACGCGCCGCGGTGCGCCACGACGAAGGGATGGCCCCCGGGCGTCGGTCCGGAAGTCGCGTTCTCGGCGGCTTCGGAGTCGCCTGTCATAGGGCCTATGCTGCCGGGTCCTGCCCGTGCGACTCAACCGGAGCCTCGGGCTCGGGTCGATCCTCCGCCGGCCTGCTGTCGTCGGGGACGATCACCCAGCGCTTGCTCGGGCGCTCGACCGGCTGCCGTTCGAAACCGGAAACGACCTTCATGGCGAGCAGCAGGGTGGTCAGCGCCAGCAGATAGGCGATCATCGTGGTCATCGTGTTGTCGGCGATTCCCTGCGCATCGCGGGTGAAGCTGGTCGCGATCGACCAGATCGACACCGCGTAGCTGGCTACCCACGCAAGCCACCACACCGCGATCGGCCTGCGCAGATAGCTGAGCCGCTCCTCGACGCCCGCCAGTTCGAGGACGAACACCGGCGCCCAGAACAGATTGACGAACGGGAGCAGGCAGCCGGCCTGGAGTCGCCAGGAGGATCGAGGGTCCGTCGTTCCCCGGTAGGTGTAGGCGGCGGCCCGCCTGGCGATGAGCCAGTTCGTCAGCACGATGAGGCTGGCCACCACCATGAACGCGGCAACGACGCTGAGTACGACACCGAACCAGGTCGCGATCGCGGCGATCCACGGGGGCAGCAACACCGACCGGTTGATGATCAGCAGCACGTAGCGCGCGAGGTGGATCAGCGCCGCGGCGCCCAGCACCGCCATCGTTAGGAGCAGCGTGCCCGTCACCATGCCCGGCGACGGGCCGCGGCGCGGCGCCTCCTGCTGTTGGTCGACCGGCGCGGGCTGGTCGACAAGTCCCCATCGCGGGATGGTCGCGTAGCGAGGTGTCGGGCCGAGCGCGCGCTTCGGGCGCCGCGGATGCGGCGGTGCGCCCGGCCGCACGGCGATCCAGCGGTATCCCGGTGGCAGCTGCGGCCGCGGGCCGGGCGCTGCGGCCGCGGACCGTGCGCTCCACTGGGCGTTCGCGGTGTCCGGCGCAGACGCCGATGGCGGCATCAGCGATCCGTTGCACCGCGGACACCACGTCCGGCGCCGGTCGCGCACGTTCCACCGGGTTCCGCACGCCGAACACACCTGAATCATTTCGCTCCTCGCGCGCGCGGAATCACTTCACTCCTCGCCCGACCATTCGACCAGCGTAGCGACGATGCGTCAGACCACACCCGGCCCGCCGTCGTCGGTCACGATCGGTCGGCCGGCACCGGCCCAGGCGTACATGCCGCCGCTGACGTTGACCGGTGAATAGCCGTTCCTGGCCAGGTACTGCGCCACGCTCTGCGACCGCCCACCGGCTGCGCAGATCACGAACACCTGCGCGTCGACGTCGATCTCCGCCAGACGCGCTGGGACCTGTCCCATCGGGATGTGCCGCGCATCCGGGGCATGCCCGCGTGCCCACTCATCGTCTTCGCGTACGTCGAGCAGGATCAAGCCGGCGTCGAAGGTCGTCGGCACGTCGGCAACGTCGACCTGCGCGATTTCAGCCTCGTTCATGCGTCAATGCTGACATGCCGCCGGCCGGCTCGCGGCGACAGCAATGACCACCTATCCACAATTTCCACAGGTTCATCCACAAGCCGCGACATCGGAGAACCCGCCTTGAGCCGCTGAATCTGTGTTTTTCCTGAGGATCGCTGTGGATAAGCGGTCGACGTTTGGGCGCTCCCATCAACAGGCGGTCGGGCGGCGAGCGAAATCCCTAGTCCCGCTAACCGCGACTTGAGCCGGCCGCACCCACATTCCGTGGTGCGCGCGAGCCGATTTTTCCGGTTCGACGCAAGGGGCTATGATCGGCGTCACAACCAGCAGTTGTGATAGATCTCACCCGGGGGAACGTGAAACATGCAGGTCAGGAGGGGTTCATGACATCTTCGATGGGATCGGGTTCGGCGATGCCCCCCACGAAGTGGCAGTCCTCGACGCCCGCCGCCTACAACCGCAGCCAGCTGATGGCGTTACTGCGCGCCGGCGTGATCGCGCTGGTGCTCCTGGTCGTGCTGGCCCTGATCGTCCTGTTCTGACGACGAGCCGCCGACTCCTTCGCGAGGATACGACTTCTTCGTGACAACACGACAAAGCCGCCGGGTCTATGACTCGGCGGCTTCTTGGTGTCGAGAAGGTTTTCAGGCGGGCGGATAGACACCCATCTGCTTGCCCTTGTCGGTCTGCCAGAAGATGTCGGCGATCTCGTCGATCGTCTTGAGCAGCTTCTCGGCGACGGCGACATCGAGCGACTTCTTGACGTCGCCCGCGCCGTGCACGCCGTCCCAGAACAGCTGATGCAGGTTGGGGAACTGCTCGAAGTGATCCTTGGCGAAGAAGTCGGCCCACAGCACCATCAGGTGATGTTTGACCTCCTCGGCCTGCCGCTCCTTGATGATGATGCAGCGCGCGCGGAAGTGCTCATCGTCTGAGTCGTGGTACTTCTGGATCGTCTTGAGGCACGAGAGCGCCTCGATTTTGGCCTGCGCGGGGTCATAGACGCCGCAGTAGAGATCGCAGTGGGCATGGGCGGGGGTCGCGTGGTTCAACAATCGATGCAGCATGTACCTAACCTACCCTTTGGAGGTGCGCCGCAACCAGACACCGCGACGCTGGCCTCTGCGGTTGTTCCGAGTGGTCGACGACTCGATGCGCCCGACGGTCGGCCCAGGGGATGGCCTATTGGCCCTGCGGGGCGGGAGCATTCGGCGCGGGCAGCTACGGGTGTTCCAGGATCCGCGGCGTTCGACACGGTGGCTCGTCAAGCGGGTCGGCGATGTCTACGCCGACGGTCGCGACGTGATCTTTGAAGCGCGCTCGGACAATCCGGGCGCCCCCGGTGCCGTCGACTCCCACGAATTCGGTTGGATCCCGGCGGCCGGTTCGTATCGCGTGCTGTGGACTGCCCGAGCCAATTCCGGTGATTAGCAGTCGTGTCCACTTGCGTGCCAGCCGAGTTCTGCCGCATGCTGAGCAAATCGACCCACTGGCGTGTCGGGCCATCAGTCGGCCAGAGGCCGGCGTCCGAACACCGATGGCGCGGAGGCGATATGGAGAGGGAGTCGGGCAAGGCGATCGAGATCGCCCCCTTTCATTCACGCGGTTCACTCAAGGGATTCGTCATCTCGGGTCGCTGGCCGGATTCGACCAAGGAGTGGGCTCAGTTGCTGATGGTCGCCGTGCGCGTGGCATCGCTTCCGGGGTTGTTGTCCACGACAACGATTTTCGGTGCCCGTGAAGAGCTGCCCGACGAGCCTGAGCCCAATACGGTCGGCCTCGTCCTTGCCGAAGGCACCGTGGTCGGTGAATCAGCGGTACCGCCAGGTTATTTCGCCGAGCACCAGCCGCCGGCCCTGTTGATGCTGCATCCCCCGTCGGAAACCACACCGTCACTGCCGGAGTGCAGCGGCGCGGCCTCCGGTTGCGTGTTGCTGCCCGGCCTGCCCCATCTCGGTCTCGAGCACCGCGCAGCATGGGTGGAAGCCGAATCCGACGGAACAGTGACCTCCATGGTGAGCCGCGTCGGCCTGGACCCGATCAGCCACCCGGACACTGCGATTCTCGCGATGCTGCTTGCGGCATAAGGGCTTTCGAAGCATTTGATTCGGGTGCCTGAACGGTGGATTCGGGTGCCCGAAACCCTACGTGGCACTGGCACATCCGCGCTACCGAAGCTATGGTCGGTTCAGTAAGCGAAGGGGAGTAGCCCCCAATCGTCGTGTCGACATACTGGCGCAAGCCCGGCCGGCGAACCACACATCCGAAGGTGTGGTGGGCGAGACCTTCGACCGAAGCCGACGGGGCATGAACATCGCTATGTCGGCGACGCGTCGAAAGGGTCGTCTGAATGCTCGCCGCCATCGTGGTCAGTCTGGCCGTGGTTTTCGTCGCCGAACTCGGCGACAAGTCGCAGCTGATCACCATGACCTACTCGCTGCGGCACCGATGGTGGGTCGTGCTCTCCGGGGTCGGGATCGCCGCGATGCTGGTTCACGGCCTGTCCGTCGCGGTCGGACACTTTCTCGGGGTGACGCTGCCCGAACGCCCGATCGCGTTCGTTGCCGCCATCGCATTCCTGTTGTTCGCGGTGTGGACGTGGCGCGAAAGCGGGCACGACGACGAGATTCGGATCGCCGAGCCGCGATTCGTCGTCCCCGCGATCGTGTCGTCGTTCGTGCTGGCCGAACTCGGCGACAAGACGATGCTGGCCACCGTCGCCCTGGCCAGCGAACACAATTGGGCGGGGGTGTGGATCGGTGCGACCGCGGGCATGGTTCTGGCCGACGGCGCCGCGATCGCTGCGGGCAGGCTGATGCACCGCAGGCTTCCGGAACGGTTCCTGCACGGCCTGGCCAGCGTCCTGTTCCTTCTTTTCGGCCTGTGGCTGCTGTTCGACAGTGCGCTGGGTTTGCGGTGGGTGGCCGTGGCGGTCACCGCTTCCGTCACCGTCTCGGTGCTGATGGTCTGGCTCATCCGCCGCCGCAGGGCACCCGTGCCTGCCGAGACATCCCAGCCCTCCACCCAGGGGTCCTGACCTCGACCTGCGCCTTCGACGGTCCGACACTGGGCGCTCCGCGACCATCCGTGCGGTATGTGGCAAACCCGGCGTGGCGCCAGAATGCATGCAACTGATGTTGCCGGCGGCGGTCGTCGGGTCCCCTGTGGACGCCTGTCCGATTTCTGAGCAAAACTAGCTCGACAAAGCCGCCGTTGTTTGCTTCGTCGCACCGTATGGTAGAGGCGTCGGCGCACGCGGAATGCGTCGCAGCCGGCACAGTAGCGGGCGTCAAGCGCGGGGGCGGATCAACTTTTCCCGGGTTTGCACTTGGTTGTGGCCACAACACTCGCTACGATGATCAGCAAATACGCCGCTTGTACACCGCTCGTCCAATGCATGTGGAGGTCATATCGATGAGCACGACGTTCGCCGCTCGCCTGAACCGGCTGTTTGACACGGTCTACCCGCCGGGACGCGGCCCGCACACCTCGGCAGAGGTGATCGCGGCACTGAAGGCCGAGGGCGTCACCATGTCCGCTCCGTACCTCTCGCAGCTGCGCTCGGGCAACCGCACCAACCCCTCTGCCACCACCATGGCCGCTCTTGCCAACTTCTTCCGGATCAAGCCGGCCTACTTCACCGACGACGAGTACTACGAGAAGCTCGACAAGGAGCTGACCTGGCTCGCAAGCATGCGCGACGAGGGCGTCCGCCGTATTGCCGCGCGCACCGTCGGCTTGTCGCCGGAGGCCCAGCAGGACATCGCCCTAAAGGTCGATGAGCTGCGCCGCCGCGAGCATCTCGACGATTAGCCCGGTGCGGCCCTCCGCCCCATAGCTGGCGAAGTGGGGTCGCGCTACCAGCTACGCTGCTTGACCCGTCGCGCCGTCGCGACGGTCAGTGCTCTGTACTGCTCGGCGATCTCCAGGATCCATTCACGGTCTGAATACTCGCTGGGCTGGTTCAGCCACCCCAGTCCGGGAAAATCGACGCGCCTGTCCTCCGAAGCGCTCTCGGTCCCGGAGTAGATCCACTCGGCGATCGCCCGGGCCTGTTCCTGCGGCGGAACCGGCGGGGATTCGAGGGCTGTCTCGTCCGGCTCGGCGTCATCACCGGACACCGCGCCGCGCGGGTCGACCCGGAGTTTGCGCCGGTGTTCGGCGGCCGTGGCTTCCAGGTAGAGCGCGTCGGAGATCAACGACATCCGTTCTGCGACCCGGAAGACGAGCGGGCCGCGCGGCCGGACACCGATACCGATGTCGGGGTGTCTGCGGCCCAGCTCGGTCAGGATCGGCTGGATCGCCCGCAGTTCGCGCCTGGCGCCGAACCAGTCCTCGATGCTGGGCAGCAGCGATCCCGCGGCGACAACCAGCATCGCGCAGCCCAGCAGCGTCGCTGCGGCGCCGACGCCGACCGGTCCGTCACTGTCGAGGGCGCGTAGGAAGAAGAAGGCCGAGGCCACCACGATCAGCACGATGCCGATCGTGAACACGAACAGCGCGCGCCCCCGGCGGCTGCGGTTTGAATAACGCAGCCCCGCCCACGAGACCAGCGACAATGCCAGCAGCACGTAGAGCAGCGGCAGCAGCCACGGCAGCGTGTTCCCACCGCCACTGAGGTTGCGCTGCAGGTATTCCTGGGGCGACATTTCGGGCTGACGGCCCGCGGAGAAGAAGGCCACCGCGGTCACCACCGCGATCACCGCCGCGACGCCGTACTGCGCGAACGCGATCTTGCGGATGGTCGCCGGTTTGCGCACCGATGACACGGTCGTGATCATCACGCAGCTGCCCGCGGCGCACGCGACGAGCGCCACCTGGGACAGGCCAAGCGAGATGTTGGGCCAGCGCAGCAACCGGTCGATGAGCAGTGTCAGGGGCTGCCAGTTCAACGCGGCGATCAACGCCAGGCTTGCCAGCGCGACGATCATCGCGGTGCTCACCAGGCTCTGCTTATTGACCAGCGCCCATCCGATGCGTAGTCCGGTGGCCAGTCCGAGCAGACCGGCGATCACCCAGACGATCAACCAAACGCCTCTCCGAGCCGCACCTGGACGATTGACGAACGGTCCGAAGGAAGCCTGCCCAACCGGTACAGCAGCAGGGCCGCGAAATCCTCCGCCTCCTGCTCGGCCTCCTCACCGGCCGGACCCATACAACCGGTCCGCTGGTTGAGCATGTAGCTGATCAGATCGGAGCTGGCGAACTCGGTGCTCTCTTCGGCGGCCTGCGCGACGGGGATACCGTCGTGGCCCAGCACCAGGTGTCCCAGCTCGTGGGCCAGGGTGCGGTCCCACGCGGGCAGACCCTTCTGTATCAGGAACACGTCGTGGTCGTTGTATTGGCGCCACTGCCCGCAGACACCGGGCGGCAGCTCGGCCATCTTGAGCTCGATGGGTCGTTTGCGGTCTTCGCTGACGGCCTCGACGAGCCGGGTCAGCGACACCTCTCCCTGTCGCGGCGCCAGTTCGAGCACGGCCCCGACCGCGCGGGTGACACGGCGGTTAGCTGGCATGGATCCCCCTTCCGACTAGTTCACTATGCGCTGTCCGCCGTCTTGATGGGCGGCTTCTTCAGTCAGTTCGCGAACTTTGCGGTCTGTATAAGCATGCCCTCAATACGCCATGCAGCCAAGACGGACTCGGCGCCCTCTCGTCGGCGCCGAGCCGCCCGCAGGCCGAACGCTGTGAACGATAGGGTTGTGCTGCACCAACAACGCGCACAGCCATGACGTCAGCAATCGAGAAGACCGCCGGGAGGCAGCCGGGATGAGCCCGTTCAAGCGACGCAAAACCCGCGCCACCCGCAGGGCCGAGGCCCGCGCGATCAAGGCGAAGGCGAAATTGGAGGCCAAGCTGGCCGCCAAGAACGAAGCCCGTCGCATCAAGTCCGCCCACCGGGCCGAGGCCCACGCGCTCAAAGCGCAGCTCAAGGCCCAGCGCGACAGTGACCGCGCAGCCCTTAAGGTGGCCGAGACGCAGCTGAAGGCGGCCCGCGAAGGCAAGCTGTTCGCCCCCGGCCGGATCCGTCGCGTGCTCACCGTCATCCGCTTACTCGCTCCGATCGTCGTGCCCGTCGGCTACCGCGCGGCCATCGCCGCGCGCGGCTATGCCGATCAGCGCCGGGCGGACCGGCTCGGTGTTCCGCTCAGCCAGGTCGGCCAGTTCAACGGCCACGGCGCCCAGCTGTCGGCGCGCATCTCCGGTGCCGAACAGTCGTTGCGGCTCGTCTCCGACAAGAAGCCGAAGGACGCCGAGACCAAGCAGTTCGTCGGGGTGATCACCGAGCGTCTCGGGGACCTGTCCGCCGCGATCGCCGCCGCCGAGCACATGCCGCCGTCGCGGCGCCGGTCTGCGCACGCCGCCATCGAACGGCAACTCGACGGAATCGACGCCGACCTGATGGCTCGGCTCGGCGTGAGCTGAGCTGACAGTGTCGCCGTCCGGCTCCGCAGCCCGCCTTCGTGGCGCGGCTGCGGGTCTGCTGACGGCGACGCTCGCCGTGGCCGCACACGGTTACGGCGGTGCCGAGCCGCTGGACGGTGCCGCGATCGTGGCGCTGGTCATCGTCGCCGCGACCGTCGGCACGTTGACCACCACCCTCTCCGCCGGTTCGAAAACGCCTGTCCTGCTTGCGATTCTGGCGTGGGGACAGATCGCCGGCCACATCGTGCTGGGTGTCTCCGGGCATATCCATGCGCCGCAGACCGCGACGATGGTCGGCGCCCATGCGGTGGCGGTCGGCGTGGGGGCGGTGCTGATCGCGGCCGGCGACCGGTTGTGCCGCGTCGTGACGCGCGCGGTGCGCGTCGCGGTGCGCGTGGTGTGTCCGCCGGTCGCACCGCCGGGTCGTCCCATCGTCCGGCAGGCCGAACAACCGCTTCGTTCTGCGCTGCTTCTCGCCGCTTCGATTTCTCATCGCGGACCGCCGGTCAGCCCCGCGCGCTGATCGACATACCAACGGCTTGAGAAAGACACATTCGATGAGAACCATCACCAGGGTGCCCCGTCGTGCCCTCACCACCGTCGCCGCCGGTGCGGCCCTGCTCCTCTGGCTGACGATCGGAATGCTGGCCTCCGCGGGCACCGCGTCCGCGCATGCGACCCGCATCGCGTCGGACCCTGCGGAGAACAGCCGGCTGACGGAGGCACCTGAAACGGTGTCCGCCACGTTCAGCGAGGCACTGCAGCCGCAGTTCGCGGCCATGACCGTCGTCGGCCCCGACGGCAACCTGTGGTCGGCCGGCGAACCGCAGGTCCAGGGCGCCGTCCTCAGCGTCGGTGTGCGCCCACTCGGACCGTCCGGGCGTTACACCGTGAACTACCGGGCCACGTCGGCGGACGGACACGTGGTCAACGGGTCCTGGTCGTTCGAGCTGAGCGTGCCGGGAACCGGGACACCGGGCCCGTCGGCGGCCGCACCGGCCCAGGCCCCGGCCGATGACGGCATCCCTGTGTGGCCGTTCTTCGCGGGAGCGGTCGTCATCATCGCCGCGGGCGCGGTGTGGGCGGTGCGGCGCCGCGCGTGACCCGTCGACGCACTGTGGTCGTCGGGGTGGTGCTCGCGACCGCCGCGACAGGCCTGACCTGGGGGCTGGCCTACCCGCAGGGGTCGCTGGGTGCGACCGCGGTGCGGGTGGTCGCCGACTGCGCCGGTGTCGTCACGCTGGGCTTGGCGGTGGTGCCGGTACTCGACGGTGAGCGGCACCGCGGCGAGTTGTTGGCCCGCTCGACGCGACCGCTGGCAGTCGCCTCGGTGTTGTGGCTGCTCGCCGAATTGACCCGGCTGATCGTCGCGGCCGCACAAGCCGCCTCACTACCGGTGTTCCGCCTCGGCGTGCAGACCACCGCCGACTTCGCCACGACCACCGCGGCGGGCCGGGCGGGCATGCTCGCGGTCGCCGCCGCGACCGCCATAGCCGTGGCGGCGCTCGTCGCACCGCGGACGGCGTCGTGGAATGTCGCGGTGATCGGCGGCGCGGCGGTCGGAGTCGTCGCGCGCCAGCTGACCGGGCACTTCGCGAACAGCCCGTTGGGTGGTGTGGCGGTCACCGTGCACACCCTTGCGGCCGCGTTGTGGGTCGGGGCGCTGGCGGCGCTGGTGCTGACCGTCGACCACCGCGGACAGTGGGCTCGGATGCTGCCGCGCTTCTCCGCACTGTCGCTGATCTGTGTGGTGGTGCTGCTGGTCGGCGGCGTCGCAGGCGCCGCACTCCGGTTGGGCGCACCGGCCGAGTTGTACGCGACGGGCTACGGGCGGCTGGTGTCGGCCAAGATCGCGGTGACGGTCGCGCTCGTCGTCCTCGGCTGGCGAAACCGCACGATGTGGCTGCCCGCCGCACGGTCGCATCGCGCCACGGCGGTGGCTTCCCGAACCCGGGCGCATGTCGAAACCGCGGTGATGCTCGTCGCGCTGGTCCTGGCCGCTGGTCTGGCCGTCACGGGGTAGCGCCATAGCCGACCTGGCATGATGGACCGATCGACTTCCGGCCGCACGCTCGGCCGGCCTGGCGACCAGACACTGCAAAGGAGCAGCCCGATGGCAGACCAGCAGGGCCGACCCGACGAACAGCCGCACAGCACACCACCGGCGGATCAGTCGACCCCGCAGCCCGCCGCCGCGGAGTCGGCGAGCGTCTCCCCCGACCCGCTGATCCCTCCCCCGCCGGCGAAGAAGACGCCCGCCAAGAAAACTCCCGCCAAGAAGGCCGCCAAGAAGACTCCCGCGAAGAAGACGGTGAAGAAGGCCGCACCGGCGAAGAAGGCGCCCGCCAAGAAAGCACCCGCCAAGAAGGGTCCGGTGCAACAGGCGCCGGCGAAGAAAGCGCCCGCGACTGAAGCCGCCGCTACCGGCAATGATGTTGATTCTGCGGCGAAAGTGACTGCTGCGCAGGCAAAGTCGACGGTCGCCGCCGCCAGCAATCCGGTGGCCGGGCCGCCGCCGACGCCGTTGATCGGGCCCGAACCGTCGCGGCTGCCGGTTGCGGCGGCGATCGCTGCGGGTGTGCTGGCGATCATCGTCGTGCTGCTGATCCGCCGGGGAAACGACGAGGACTGACGAAAAACGCTTGACCCTCACGCTGCGTCAGGGTCGATAGTGGCGCTATGGACGCCATGACCGTCGGCACGGTGGCCACCCTGACGGGTGTCTCGGTACGCACCTTGCACCATTACGACCACATCGGTCTAGTGGTGCCGAGTGTGCGCACCGAAGCCGGCTACCGCGGCTACACCGACGCCGACATCGAACGGCTGCACGTGGTGCTGGTGTACCGGTCGCTCGACATGCCCCTCGAGGAGATCCGCGCCCTGCTGGATGGGGACGGGGATGTGCTCGACCGCCTCGAGCGCCAGCACCGGCTGTTGCTGGACCGGGCGGACCGGCTGCAGCACACGATCAAGGCAGTGGAGGAACTGATGAGCTCACACCGCAGTGGCATACAACTGACCGCCGACGAGCAGGTCGAGATCTTCGGCAGCGCGGTGTTCGATGAGTACGCCGCCGAATCCGAGGAGCGGTGGGGTCGCACCGACGCGTGGAAGCAGTCGCAGCAGCGCACGGCGCGGATGACCAAGCAGGACTGGATCGAGTTCAAGGCCGACAACGATGCGCTGTTGACGTCGCTGGCCGAGGCTCACCGCGACGACGTGGTACCCGGCACATCGCGTGCGAACGAGCTGGCCGCCTGGCATCGCGAAAACATCGAGCGCTTTTACGACTGCGATCACGACATGCACGTGCGCCTGGCCGAGATGTATCTGGCCGACGAGCGGTTCACGCGCTACTACGACGACGTCGAGCCGGGGCTGGCGCAATTCGTGCACGACATCATCGTGGCTAACATCGACCGGTGAGCATCGAACCCCGCCCCACCGCCGACCTGGTCGACGACATCGGCCCCGACGTGCGCAGCTGTGATCTGCAACTACGCCAGTTCGGTGGGCGTTCGGAGTTCGCCGGGCCGATCGTCACGGTGAAGTGCTTCCAGGACAACGCGTTGCTGAAGTCGGTGCTGTCCGAGCCGGGTGACGGCGCAGTGCTCGTGATCGACGGCGACGGGTCGCTGCACTCCGCGTTGGTCGGCGACGTCATCGCCGGACTCGGCGTCGAAAACGGCTGGGCCGGACTGATCATCAACGGCGCGGTCCGTGACTCCGCGATGTTGCGCACCCTCGACATCGGCATCAAAGCGCTGGGGACCAATCCGCGCAAGAGCACTAAAACCGGTGCCGGAGAACGCGATGTCGCGGTCGAGTTCGGCGGTGTCGTGTTCCAGCCGGGCCATGTCGCTTACAGCGACGACGACGGCATCGTCGTGGTCGCTCAAGACTGATCGCGAACCGTACACCAGGGTCGTCAATATTGTGGAATCACAGCCCTGGTGTACATCTCGCGAGCGAATTTAAGCCGAAGCCTTCACCGAGGCACGGTGTTTGGTGAACTCCAGGGCCTCGTCGTCGACCTTGCCGCGACGAATCAGCTGCAGGTCGAGCAGGTAGTTCTGCTTGAGCCGCCACGGCGGGACATGTCCGGCCTTCGGCAGGTAGTCGAGCGCGCGCAGGACGTAACCGGGAGTGAAGTCCATCAGCGGGCGTTCGTCGACGCTGTTGCCGGGATGCATCGGTTCGAAGCGATCGAATCCCTCGGCGTCCATGTAGTTGAGCACCCGGCAGAAGAACTCGGAGACCAGGTCTGCCTTGAGCGTCCATGATGCGTTCGTGTAACCGATGGTGAATGCCATGTTCGGCATGTGGGTCAGCATCATGCCCTTGTAGGCCATGGTCTCGTTCAGCTCGATCGGCTCGCCGTTGCGCATGATCGCCGCGCCGCCGAACAGCTGCAGGTTCAAACCCGTTGCGGTGATGATGATGTCGGCCTCGAGCTCCTCGCCGGAGGCGAGCTTGATGCCCGTCTTGGTGAACCGCTCGATGGTGTCGGTGACGACATCGGCCTTGCCGTGGCGGATCGTCCGGAACAGATCGCCGTTGGGCGCCAGGCACAGCCGCTCGTCCCACGGGTTGTAGCGGGGTCCGAAGTGCTTCTGCACGTCGTAGCCCTCGGGCAGCCGGCGCTGCGCCATGGTCATCAGCTGCTTGCGCATGAAGTTCGGGAACCGGCGACTGATCTGGTACTGCGCGGACTGGAACAGGATGCTCTTCCAGCGGTTGAGCACATAGGCGGGCTTTTCCGGAAGCGTCTTTTTCGTCCGAACCGCGAACGGATCCACGTCGGGCAGCGACCCGACATAGGTCGGTGAGCGCTGCAGCATCGTGACGTGCCCGGCACCCGAATTGGCCAACGCCGGGATCAGGGTGACCGCGGTCGCGCCGCTGCCGATCACGACGATCTTCTTGCCCTCATAGTCGAGGTCCTCGGGCCAGTGCTGCGGATGGATGACGGTGCCCTCGAAGTCGTCACGGCCGACGAACTCCGGGGTGTAACCCTCGTCGTAGTTGTAGTAGCCGCTCGCGGCGAACAGGAACGACGCGGTGATCTCGGCTTCCTCTCCGTCGCGCTCGACGCGCACGGTCCAGTGGTTCTTCTCATCCGACCAGTTCGCCGACAGCACGCGATGCTGATAGCGGATGTGCTTGTCGATGCCGTACTCGGCCACTGTCTCCTTGAGGTAGGCCATGATCGACGGCCCGTCGGCGATCGCCTTCTCCGAGGTCCACGGCTTGAACCGGAAGCCGAGTGTGAACATGTCCGAGTCGGAGCGGATACCCGGATACTTGAAGAGGTCCCAGGTACCGCCGAGATTCTCCCGGCGCTCCAGGATGGCGTAGGTCTTGCCCGGGCAGCGGTCCTGCAGATGCCAGGCGGCGCTGATGCCGGAGATACCGGCGCCCACGATGACGACGTCGAGGTGTTCGCTCATGGTACCGGAGCGTATCAACGGTATGTCGAGTTAGTCAACGGGGTGTCGATAATCTCGACACCGTGTAAAGTCAATCGACGTGACCACCGTCAGCCAGTCCCGCGGACCGCGGGGACGTCGCTCCGGCCGCCCCTCCGGCGACGACCGCGAACACGCGATTCTCTCGACACTCGAGACGCTGCTCGAGGACCGCTCGCTGGCTGACATCTCGGTGGACGACCTGGCCAAAGGCGCAGGCATCTCCCGCCCCACGTTCTACTTCTATTTCCCCTCGAAGGACGCGGTGCTTCGTGCGCTCGTCGAGCAGGTCATCGCCGAGGCCGACGGCAACGCCGACGACGCGATGGGCGGCATGGGTCCCGCGGTGGATCCGGCCGGAGTCTGGAAGGCCATCAACGCGTTGTTCAGGACGTTCGGTGCGCACCGCGCCGTGACCCTTGCGGGCGCCGCCGCCCGGCCCACCAATCCCGACGTGCGCGCGCTCTGGTCGCGCTTCATGCAGAAGTGGATCGACCACACCACCGCGTCGATCGAGAGTGAACGCGCGCGGGGTGAGGCGCCCGAGACCATCCCGGCGCAGGACCTCGCGACATCGCTGAACCTCATGAACGAGCGCACGATGCTCGCGGCCTTCGCGTCCGAGCAGCCCGCGGTCAGCCCCGACCAGCTCGTCGACACCCTCGCCCACATCTGGGTCACCAGCATCTACGGCACCACTGGCCACTAGTCGGACATCGATGCGAACATATGTTCGTGTCGACTGGTTTCGGGGCAGCGGCGGCGAGCATCCTGCACGCTGACCTCGATTCGTTCTACGCCTCGGTCGAGCAGCGTGACGAGCCATCGCTGCGCGGCCGGCCGGTCATCGTCGGGGCAGGTGTGGTGCTCGCCGCCAGCTACGAGGCCAAGGCATACGGCGTGCGAACCGCGATGGGCGGACGAGAAGCCCGCCGCCTCTGTCCGCACGCGATCGTCGTGCCTCCGCGCATGTCGGCGTATTCACAGGCCAGCCACGACGTCTTCGAGGTGTTCCACGACACCACACCCGTGGTCGAACCGCTGTCGGTCGACGAGGCGTTCCTCGATGTGTCGGGGCTGCGTCGGGTGTCGGGCAGCCCGGTCGAGATCGCCGCGCGGCTGCGGGACCGGGTCCGCAAAGACGTCGGGCTGCCCATCACGGTCGGGATCGCGCGGACCAAGTTCCTGGCCAAGGTCGCCAGCCAGGAGGCCAAACCCGACGGGCTGCTGCTCGTCCCGCCCGATCGTGAACTGGCATTCCTGCACCCGTTGCCGGTTCGGCGATTGTGGGGTGTCGGCGCCAAGACCGCCGAGAAGTTGCACACCTACGGCATCGAGACCGTCGCCGACGTCGCCGAGCTCAGCGAGCCCACTCTCGGATCCCTGGCCGGGGCGGCGATGGGCAGCCGGTTGTTCGCGCTGTCGCGCAACATCGATCGCCGTCGGGTGGTCACCGGCGTGCGCCGGCGCTCGGTCGGCGCGCAGCGCGCGTTGGGCCGGCGTGGCAACACGATGTCGGCGCAGGAGATCGACGCGGTCGTCGTGAACCTGATCGACCGCATCACCCGGCGGATGCGCAAAGCCGGCCGGACCGGTCGCACCGTGGTCCTGCGACTGCGCTTCGACGACTTCGGCCGCGCCACCCGGTCGCACACGATGCCACGGGCGACCGCGTCGACCGAGGTGATCCTGCACGCCGCCCGAGGCCTCATCGCCGCGGCGGCGCCGCTGATCGCCGAGCGCGGTCTGACCCTCGTCGGGTTCGCCGTGTCCAACATCGATCGCGACGGCGCACAACAGCTCGAGCTGCCGTTCGAGGAGAGCCCCGACACGACCGCGGTCGACGAAGCGGTCGACCAAGTGCGTCAGCGGTACGGCAATTCGGCGGTGACCCGCGGTGTACTGCTGGGCCGCGACACCGGTCTCGAAGTGCCCCAGCTACCCGACTGACCCGGGCCTGCCCTTGCGCGGCTGGGCCTTCTTGGCCGTCGTCTTCTTCGCCGCCCTGCCGGGCTTCGGCGGGGGGTTGGCGGATTCCGTTTTCGCCGACTTCATCGGCGGGACAGCCTTTTTCGCCGGCGTCTTCTTGGCGGGAGTCTTGGTGGCGGCCTTCTTCGCGGCCGTCTTCTTTGCCGGAGCCTTCTTCACCGGCGCCTTGGTCGCCGCCTTCTTGGCGGGCACCTTGGTCACCTTCTTGGCAGGCACCTTCTTCGCCGGTGCCTTCTTGGCCGGTGCCTTCTTCGCCGGTGCCTTCTTCGCCGGTGCCTTCTTGGGTGCAGCCGATGACGGTGGCGCCGACGGCGGTTGGATCTGCTCGGCCTGGTCCTCGGGCTCGCCGCTGACGCGTCGCACAAGGCGCCCGGCCGTCTCGCCCGCAGCGGTCGCGAGCTCTGCGGCACGCGCGCCGAGCGCCGCGGCCGTCTCACCGATAATTTTTCTCACAGTGACCCTGTACCCCGTTCGGGGCAGTTAACCGCGGGCGATTCTCATGATCCGGCCCACGTCAGCAATTCCTCGGCGGGCCAGGTGTTGACGATGCGGTCGACCGGCACCTCGGCATCGAGCGCACGTTGCGCGCCGTAACCGAGAAACTCCAGCTGCCCGGGTGCATGCGAATCGGTGTCGATCGAGAACAGGCACCCGACCTCCAGCGCCAGCTTGAGCAGTCGGGTCGGCGGGTCACGCCGCTCGGGTCGAGAGTTGATCTCAACGGCCGTTCCATGGTCCCGACATGCCGTGAACACCTTCTCGGCGTCGAATTTCGATTCCGGCCGCATCCCACGTCCTCCGGTGACCAGGCGGCCGGTGCAGTGGCCCAGCACATCGGTGTGTGGGTTGGTGACCGCCTTGAGCATCCGGCGCGTCATCGACGGGGCGTCCATCGCCAGCTTCGAATGCACGCTGGCCACCACGATGTCCAGCCGCTCGAGCAGTTCCTCCTCCTGGTCGAGAGAGCCGTCCTCGAGGATGTCGACCTCGATGCCGGTCAGAATCCGCAGCGGAGAGACCTTCTCGCGCAACTCGTCGATCACGTCGAGTTGTTGGCGCAGCCGCTCGGGCGACAGGCCGTTGGCGATCCGAAGGCGCGGCGAATGGTCGGTCAGCGCACAGTACTCGTGTCCCAGATCCCTTGCCGCCGACATCATTTCCTCGATGGGGGCCGAGCCGTCCGACCAGTTCGAATGCACGTGCAGATCGCCACGCAGCGCGGCGCGGACGTCACCGCCTCCGAGATCCTTTGCATTGGACCGCAATTCGGTCAGCACTTCGGGTTCGCGCCCGGCCCATGCCTGCGCGATGACCTTCGCGGTCTTGGGGCCGATGCCGGGCAGCGACTGCCAGCTGTTGGCGGTGCCGTGGCGGTCACGCTCGGCGTCGGAGAGGGCTTCGACGACGTCGGCGGCGTTACGGTAGGCCATCACCCGGCGAGGGTCCTCGCGCGCACGGTCCTTGTAATAGGCGATCTGCCGCAGGGCGATGACGGGGTCCACCACTCCAGTGTGCCCGTTTTGCTCCTTCGAACCGAAGCTCGATATAGTGGATTGCGAATATGTTCAATCCATCAAGTACTGGGATCCATGCCACACCGCTTCCCCGGTAGCCCCGAGCTACCGCTCTACGAGATCAAGGCCAACCTCTTCAAGGCGTTGGCCCACCCTGCGCGTATCCGTGTCCTCGAGATTCTGTCGGCGAACGACAGGCCGACGTCGGTCAGCGAGATACTCGCCGAAACCGACCTCGAACCCACGCTGCTGTCTCAGCATTTGGCCGTGCTCAAGCGTCATCACGTGGTCTCGGCGCAACGCATCGGCAATTCGGTCATCTACGATCTCGCTCACCCCAAGATCTCCGAACTGCTGGTCATCGCTAGGGCTTTTCTCGCTGACGTCCTCGGTGCCCACCGGGATCACTTGGCGGCATTCGAGGCCCTGCCGCCGCTGGGTCACGGCAAGTGAACCTCACCCGACTGCTCCCGAGCCGCCGCGACTATGCCGAGCTGCCTCGGTCGTGGCGGCGCGACATCCTCGCCGGAATCACAGTCGGCGTGGTTGCCTTACCACTGGCCTTGGCATTCGGCATCAGCTCCGGCGTCGGCGCGGCGGCCGGCCTGATCACTGCCGTCGTTGCCGGGTTGGTCGCGGCCGTCTTCGGCGGGTCGCACGTGCAGGTGTCCGGACCCACCGGCGCGATGGCCGTCGTGCTTGCGCCGATCGTGGCCCAGTATGGCCTGGGCAGCATCGCCCTCGTGACCGTGCTGGCCGGGCTGCTCGTGCTCGCCGCCGGAATCACGGGTCTGGGCCGGGCAGTCACGTTCATCCCCTGGCCCGTTATCGAGGGGTTCACCCTGGGCATCGCCGCCATCATCTTCCTTCAGCAGGTACCCGCCGCGTTCGGCCAAGCGAGCCCCGCCGGCGGCCGCACACTGTCCGTCGCGTGGAACGTTGTCCAACAAGCGGATTGGTCCTCAGCCGCGCCGACGTTGGCGGTGGTGGCCGTTGTCGCGGCCCTCATGGTGACGCTGCCGCGTCTGCACCGCAGCATCCCGGAGTCACTGACGGCCGTGATCGTCGTGACAATAACCGTTGTAGCCCTTGACATTCCGGCTGCGAGCATCGGCGGGCTCCCATCGCATCTTCCCGCACCCGTCCTACCGCAGGTGGACCCCGCCGCAATGCGGACCCTCGTCGGTGCCGCTTTGGCGATCGCCGCGCTGGCCGCGATCGAGTCCCTGCTGTCGGCGCGCGTGGCCGCCACGATGGCCGCGACGGGTCCGTACGATCCGGACCGCGAACTGGTGGGCCAGGGCCTGGCTTCGGTCGCATCGGGCGCCTTCGGTGGGATGCCTGCGACCGGCGCCATCGCCCGGACCGCGGTCAACGTTCGTTCCGGCGCGCGTACCCGGGTCGCGGCCATCGTGCATTCGCTGGTTTTGCTCGCAGTCGTCTACCTGGCCACCGGACCGGTTTCCGCAATACCCTTGTCGGCCTTGGCCGGCGTACTGATGGTGACCTCGTTCCGGATGATCTCGTTGTCCACCATTCGCAAGATTCTGCGGTCCACCCGCTCGGACGCGGTGACGTTCGCGCTCACCGCCGCGATCACGGTGTGCTTCGACCTCATCGAGGCCGTGCAGATCGGCGTCGTCGTCGCGGCGTTCTTCGCGCTGCGCGGCGTCGCGCGCCGGAGCAGCGTCACCCGGGAGGAGCTTCCGGGCCCCAGCCGCCCCGGCGACGAGCAAATCGCGCTTCTGCGCCTCGATGGAGCGATGTTCTTCGGAGTGGCCGAGCGCATCTCGAACGAGATCACCGATACGGGCGAGGCGCGCACCTCGGTGGTGATCATTCGGCTCAGCCAGCTGGGCATGCTCGACGCCACCGGCGCGAACACTCTGGCTCATATCGCAACCGAGTTGGAGTCACGCGGCATCACGGTGATCATCAAAGGTGTCCGGCCCGAACACATGAGCCTGCTCGCCAACGTCGGCGTTTTCGACTCACTCCGGCACGAGAACCACTTGATGGACTCGCTCGACGAGGCGATCGATCACGCGCGAACGCACGTCAGCGCTCGGGTGCTTTGACCGCCGCTTGGTGGATCGCGCCGTGCACGAGCGCGGCGACTTCGCCGTGGGTGGAGCCGCCGGCCAGGAAGAGCATCTCGTCACCGGCTTCCAACACGTCGTCGGGCCGGGGCAAGACGATCCCGCTGGCGCGGATGATGACCGCCAGCGCGGTGTTCTCCAGCAACGGCAGGTCGCGCATCCGCTGACCGACCAGCGGATCACCCTCGGGCAGCGTCAGTTTGGCCAGGCTGACCTGCCCGTGCCGTAGCTGCATCAGCCGCACCACGTGGCCGATGTCGATGGCGCCCTCGATCGCCGCCACCAGCGCGCTCGGTGCGGAGACCGCGACGTCGACGCCCCACGCCTCGGTGAACAACCACTCGTTGCGCAGGTCGTTGACCCGAGCCACCACGCGGGTGACCCCGAACTCCGTCTTGGCCAACAACGCGGCTGCCAGGTTCACTTTGTCGTCGCCGGTCGCCGCGATCACCACGTCACACATCTGCAGCCCGGACTCTTCGAGCGAGGACAACTCGCACGCGTCGGCGAGCAGCCATTCGGCGTCGGGGACCGTCCGCGGTTCGTAGTGCCGCACGTCGTGTTCGATCAACAACACCTTGTGGCCGTAGTCGATCAGTTCCTGCGCCACCGATCGGCCGACTGCCCCGGCACCGGCGATGCCGACCCGCATCATCGTCCGCTCCTCGACGCGCTGCGATGCGTCGAGTTGCCGCCAGCGGAGCCGTATCACGCACTCATACTTAACCATCGCGGCGGATTTGGGCGCAGCTAACGGGTCAGACTGCCCGGTCACCGCCCGTGGTAGGTGTTTTACTGCCTCTCACACCGCCCACCCGGTCATGAACGGGGATGAAATGACCCTCGAGCAGCTCTATCTTGTGCTGCTGATCGCTGGGGTGGTGCTGCTGGCGAGCATCGTCGCCACCAGGGCCGCCAGCCGGGTCGGGCTGCCCAGCCTGCTGCTCTTCCTCTTCGTCGGCGTCATCGTCGGCGAAGACGGGCTGGGGCTGGACTTCGACAACTATCTGCTCGCCGACCACTTGGGCACGGTGGCGCTGGCCGTCATCCTCGTCGAAGGCGGCCTGACGACCCGGTTCTCCGACATCCGGCGCGTCCTCGCGCCTGCCGGTTTGCTCGCGACAGTCGGCGTCGCGGTCAGCATGCTCATCACGGCCGCCGGGGCGCACCTGCTGCTGGGTATCAACTGGCAGCTGTCGCTGCTGCTCGGCGCGGTCGTCTCCGTCACCGATGCCGCGGCGGTGTTCTCGGTGCTGCGCGTGGTGCCCCTGCCCCGCCGGGTGGCGGGCTTGCTGGAAGCCGAGTCCGGCTTCAACGACGCCCCCGCCGTCATCCTCGTTCTGATGTTCAGCGTGGCCCCGCTCGAGCTGTCGCCCGTGCACGCGCTCACCGAACTGGTCTACGAGCTGGTGGTCGGTGCGGCGATCGGGATCGGCGTCGGCTATCTGGGCTCGATGGCGTTGCGCCGCATCGCGCTTCCGGCGTCGGGACTGTATCCGTTGGCAACGTTCGGGCTCGGCATGGTCGCGTTCGCGGCGGGCGGCACCGCACACGCCAGCGGGTTCCTCGCCGCGTATGTGGCCGCGGTCGTGCTCGCCAATACCGGGCTGCCTCACCGGTCGGCGACGCGGTCATTCGCCGAGGGTCTCGGCTGGCTCGCTCAGATCGGACTGTTCGTCCTGCTCGGCTTGCTCGTCGACCCCAGTGACCTGGCCGCGGAGGTGGTGCCGGGCATCGTGACGGGTCTGGTGTTGCTGCTCGTCGCCAGGCCGCTGTCGGTGTTCGTCTCCCTGGTGTGGTTCCGGATCCCTTGGCGCGAACAGATTTTCGTCTCCTGGGCGGGTCTGCGCGGCGCCGTCCCGATCGTGCTGGCCACCTTCCCCATCGTGGGCGGTGTGCCCGACAGCGTCCGCCTTCTCAACATCGTGTTCATCCTGGTGGTGGTGTTCACACTGGTGCAGGGCCCCAGTCTGCGTTTCGTCGCGCATCGGCTGGGGCTGATCTCGAAGGAGGCGACGCGGGAGATCCAGGTGGAGTCGGCGCCCCTCGACGTGCTGGACGCGGAACTTCTGACGATGACGGTGCAGGCGCCGTCACGGTTGCACAACGTCACGGTGCTGGAATTACGGCTACCCGATCCGAGCGTGATCACGTTGATCATCCGCGACGGCCGCACCTTCGTGCCGCAGCCCGACACCCGCATCGCGATCGGTGACGAGCTGCTGATCGTCACCACCACCAAGACGCGTGCCGTGGCCGAACGCCGCCTGCGTGCGGTGAGCCGCCGCGGCAAGCTCGCGTACTGGTTCGACGAATTCGGCGAAACCGATTAGCCGCGCGGAGGACTCGGCGCACAGCTCGCTGCCAGGCACTCGGGACTAACCTCGGTTCAGTGAGGTTCGCTTTCAAGACATCGCCGCAAAACACCACGTGGGCCGACATGCTCGCGGTGTGGAAGGCCGCCGACCAGATCGACGTGTTCGAATCCGGCTGGACGTTCGACCACTTCTACCCCATCTTCTCCGACTCCACCGGCCCGTGCCTGGAGGGCTGGGTGACGCTCACCGCGCTCGCGCAGGCGACCGAGCGGTTGCGCCTCGGTGTGCTCGTCACCGGCATCCACTACCGCCACCCCGCGGTGCTGGCCAACATGACCTCCGCGTTGGACATCGTGTCCGACGGCCGACTCGAGCTCGGTATTGGCGCGGGCTGGAACGAGGAGGAGTCCGAGGCGTACGGGATCGAGTTGGGTTCCATCCGTGAGCGGTTCGACCGCTTCGAGGAGGCGTGCGAGGTGCTCACCAACCTGCTCAGCCAGAAGACCACGTCGTTCGACGGGAAGTTCTTTCAACTGAAGGACGCTCGTAACGAGCCGAAAGGCCCGCAGCGGCCGCATCCCCCGATCTGCATCGGCGGCAACGGCGAGAAGCGCACGCTGCGCATCACCGCCCGATACGCCCAGCACTGGAACTTCGTCGGCGGAACGCCGGAGGTATTCGCCCGCAAGCGCGACGTGCTGGCCGGCCACTGCGCCGACATCGGACGGGATCCGGCCGAGATCGTGCTGTCGGCCCACGTGCGGCTGGACCCCGACCTCAACTACGACAAGGCGCTGTCCGAGGCCGCGGCACTGGGACGGGAGGGTCTGGATCTGGCGATCATCTATCTGCCGCCGCCGCACGATCCGGCTGTGCTCGAACCGCTGGCCGACGCGATCGCCGCGTCGGGCCTACGGCGTTAGCCGCCGTTTCTGACGGTCACGAAAATATAACGATTTGGCAAACGCGCGGTGGCAGCGCTTCAGCGCGAGGGAGTTCGCGCTTTCCAGTTCGCTAGACGCCGTAGAGACGAAGCTCGTCGGCAGTGATGAGGCGTTCGGCCTTGGCCGGGAATTCGCGGCTCTTCAGCGGATGACGGAGGAGTGACCAGGCGATTCGGCTGACCCGAGACCGGGATAGCGGGTTGACATACACGGAACTGACTCCTGTGTCGAAACCGATAGCTGACCGGGGCCCAACCTTACCGCAGTGCCCCCATGAAGTCATTAGAACCCGACAGCCGGCAAACTGTGGTAGGCGCGCCGGTAAATCATCTGATGTTTTTAGAGTTGCTGAAGTGACGCATGTGACTCGGTTTCCGAATCGCTCGGTCTCCCGCCTCGTGCCGTCACGGTCGCAGGAACACGTCGTCCAGCGTCACGGTCCGCAGCCCGCGCGCCCGAATGATGTCGACCAACTCCCCGAAGACCTCGGTGACGGGCGAATGGTTGAGATGGCCGATCACAATCGTCTGCGCGGTGAAGTGTTTGTCGGCCATTGCGACGACCTCCGCGGCCGGGATCCACACGTGGTCCTCCAGCGTGCCCGACCACAACGTGTCGATGGTGTAGCCGAGATCGGCCGACACCTTGTCGACGTGGGGGCCGGTCGCGCCGTAGGGCGGCCGGAAGTACGGACGTGCGTCCACGCCGTACGTCTTCCACAGGAAGTCGTGGTTACGGCGGAACTGCTCGGCCACATCGACCAGTGACAGCTTGGTGAGGTCGGGGTGCGACCACGTGTGGTTGGCCAGCTGGATCTGACCGTCGTCGACCAGCGGACGCAGCAGGTCGGCGTGATCGGTCCACGACCGGTAGATCCCGTTGACGAAGTAGGTCAGGCGTATCCCGGTGTCCTTGGCGAATTGCGTGTAAGCCCGCACAACCTCACTGCTGACACCGTCGTCGACGGTCAGCGCCAACAGGTCCCCGTCGCCGGGCAGGCTGCTCAGCACGCCACCGCCGGGTAGCGCGATCCGCGCCGACGCCGGTGGCGGCGGCAACAGGCCGACCGAGGGTGCGGGCGGGACCTGCGCGGCCACACCAGCGACTCGCGGTTGTGCCGCGGTCGCGCAGCGGCTCAGGCCCACTGCGCCGAGGGTGGCGACGGACAGGGCCGCGACGAAGTTGCGCCGGTTGAGTCTCAGCCCGGCGCCGGCGGTTGGGGAGCGGCCGATCACCGCCCTTACTGTCGCGCGCTCAGGCGCAAAAGCCGCACATTGCGCGGCGTGTCGCGTCGGAACCTACCGGGACCTACCGCTGCGGTACGGCGGTCGGCTTGATCGGCGCCGGAAGCGCCGACCGGCCCATCAGGTAGCGGTCCACACCCGCCGCGGCCGCGCGGCCCTCCGCGATGGCCCACACGATCAGCGACTGCCCGCGCCCCATGTCGCCCGCGACGAAGACGCCGGGCACCGAGGAGGCGAAGTCGGCGTCTCGGCTGACATTGCCCCGCTCATTGATCTCGACGCCGAGGTCGGTCAGCAGGCCTTTGCGCTCGGGACCGGTGAAGCCCATCGCGAGCAGCACGAGATCGGCTTCCATCTCGAACTCGGTGCCCTCGACCTTCTCGAACTTGCCCGCGTTCATCTTGACCTCGTGGCCGCGCAGTCCGGTGACATGCCCGTCGCGGCCGATGAACTCCTCGGTGTTGACCGAGTAGACGCGCTCGCCGCCTTCCTCGTGCGCCGAGGACACCCGAAACATCAACGGGTAGACCGGCCACGGCGTCGAGTCGGCGCGTGTCTCCGGCGGCCGCGGCATGATCTCGAACTGGTGCACGCTGGCCGCGCCCTGGCGGTGCGCGGTGCCCAGACAGTCGGCGCCGGTGTCACCACCGCCGATGATGATGACCTTCTTGTCCTTCGCGTGGATCGGCGGCAGGCCGTTCTCGTCGGTGACGGGGTCGCCGAACTGCACGCGGTTGGCCCACGGCAGGTACTCCATCGCCTGATGGATGCCGTCGAGCTCGCGACCCGGGATCGGCAGGTCACGCCGCTCCGTCGCGCCGCCGGCGAGCACCACCGCGTCGAACTCCTTGCGAAGCTGCTGCGCTGTTATATCAATGCCGACGTTGACCCCGGTGCAGAACTCGGTGCCCTCGGCCGCCATCTGCTCCAGACGACGGTCGATGTGGCGCTTTTCCATCTTGAACTCGGGGATGCCGTAACGCAGCAGCCCGCCGATGCGGTCGTCGCGCTCGAACAGCGTGACGCTGTGCCCGGCGCGGGTCAGCTGCTGGGCGGCGGCCAGCCCGGCCGGGCCCGAGCCGACGACGGCGACCTTCTTGCCGGTCTTGACCTCCGGCGGCAGTGGCGTCACCCAACCCTCGTCGAAGGCCTTGTCGATGATCTCGACCTCGACCTGTTTGATCGTGACCGGATCCTGGTTGATGCCCAGAACGCAGGAACCCTCGCACGGCGCGGGGCACAGCCGGCCGGTGAACTCCGGGAAGTTGTTCGTCGCATGCAGCCGTTCGATGGCGTCGCGCCAGCGGTCGTTGCGCACCAGGTCATTCCACTCGGGGATCAGGTTTCCCAGCGGACAACCATTGTGGCAGAACGGAATCCCGCAGTCCATACAGCGGGTTGCCTGCTCACGCAGGGTGTCGTGGGAGAAGTCCTCGTAGACCTCTTTCCAATCGCGCAGGCGAATCGGCACGGGCCGCCGCTGCGGCGTCTCGCGCTGGGTGTATTTCAGGAAACCGCGGGGATCAGCCACTGGCGGCCGCCATGATCGCCTCGTTGACGTCGGCGCCGGTGCGTTCTGCCTCGGCGATCGCCTCGAGCACCCGTTTGAAATCGCGGGGCATCACCTTGGTGAAGTGCTTCACGTTGTTGTCCCAGTCGTTGAGTATCCGTGCTCCGACAGCGGAATCGGTGGCATCGACGTGGGCCTGGATCATGCCCGCAAGCCATTCGAGGTCCTCCTCGTCGAGGCTCTCCAGTTCCACCATCTCGGCGTTGAGGTTATCCGGTAACGCGCTGTCGGGGTCGTAGACGTAGGCGATGCCACCGGACATGCCCGCGGCGAAGTTGCGCCCCGTCGGACCGAGGATTGCGATCTTGCCGCCGGTCATGTACTCACAACCGTGGTCGCCCACACCTTCGACCACCGCGTGCGCACCGGAGTTGCGCACCGCGAACCGCTCGCCGACCTGGCCGCGGATGAACACCTGGCCGCTCGTCGCACCGAACAGGATCACGTTGCCCGCGATGATGTTGTCCTCGGCGACGTAGTCCTCGGGTGCGCTGTCCGATGGCCGCACCACGATCCGTCCACCCGAGAGGCCCTTGCCGACATAGTCGTTGGCGTCGCCGTAGACCCGGAGCGTGATGCCCTTCGGCACGAACGCCCCGAAGCTGTTGCCCGCCGAACCGTCGAAGGTGATGTCGATGGTGCCGTCCGGAAGGCCCTGCCCGCCATAGGCTTTGGTCACCTCGTGACCGAGCATCGTGCCGACTGTCCGGTTGACGTTGGCGATCGTCGTCGAGAAGCGCACCGGCGTCTGTGAATCCAGCGCTTCGCGGCACATCACGATCAGTTGCTGGTCGAGCGCCTTGTCAAGGCCGTGGTCCTGACGCGAACTGCAATAAAGGTCCTGGTTCATGAACGCCGACTCGGGCTCGTGTAGAACCGGCGTCAGGTCGAGCTTGTAGGCCTTCCAGTGCTCGGCGGCCTTCGTGGTGTCCAGCGCGCCGACTTGCCCCACCATCTCGTTGACGGTGCGGAAGCCCAACTGGGCCATCATCTCCCGCACCTCTTCGGCGATGAACATGAAGAAGTTCTCGACGAATTCGGGCTTTCCGGTGAACCGCTCGCGCAGCACCGGATTCTGGGTGGCCACGCCCACCGGACAGGTGTCGAGGTGGCAGACCCGCATCATGATGCAACCCGAGACCACCAGCGGCGCGGTGGCGAAGCCGAACTCCTCGGCGCCGAGCAGTGCGGCGACCACGACGTCGCGGCCCGTCTTGAGCTGACCGTCGACCTGGACGACGATGCGGTCGCGAAGACCGTTGAGCAGCAACGTCTGCTGGGTTTCGGCCAGGCCGAGTTCCCACGGGGCGCCGGCGTGCTTCATCGACGTCAGCGGGGTCGCGCCGGTGCCGCCGTCGTGGCCGGAGATCAGCACGACGTCGGCATGCGCCTTGGACACGCCGGCGGCAACCGTTCCGACGCCGTTCTCGGATACCAGCTTGACGTGCACGCGCGCCTGCGGGTTGGCGTTCTTCAGGTCGTGGATCAGCTGCGCGAGATCCTCGATCGAATAGATGTCGTGGTGCGGCGGCGGAGAGATCAGGCCGACGCCGGGCGTCGAGTGCCGCACCTCGGCGACCCACGGGTAGACCTTGCCACCCGGAAGCTGGCCGCCCTCACCGGGTTTCGCGCCCTGAGCCATCTTGATCTGGATGTCGGTGCAATTGCTCAGGTAGTGGCTCGTCACGCCGAACCGCCCCGAGGCCACCTGCTTGATCGCGCTGCGGCGCCAGTCGCCGTTCTCGTCGCGGTCGAAACGCGACACCGCCTCGCCGCCTTCGCCCGAATTCGATCGTCCGCCAAGGCGGTTCATCGCGATGGCCAACGTCTCGTGCGC
Source organism: Mycobacterium sp. 852014-52144_SCH5372336 (assembly GCF_001665615.1). NCBI lineage: Bacteria > Bacillati > Actinomycetota > Actinomycetes > Mycobacteriales > Mycobacteriaceae > Mycobacterium > Mycobacterium sp. 852014-52144_SCH5372336. The sequence continues at coordinate 124,907 of NZ_LZSW01000042.1, read as the reverse complement.
CTCGGCGGAGATCGAGCCGTAACTCATCGCGCCGGTCGAGAACCGCTTGACGATCTCGCTGGCCGGCTCCACCTCCTCGAGCGGCACCGGCGGGCGCAACCCGTCGCGGAACTTGAGCAGGCCGCGCAGCGAGGCCATCCGCTCGCTCTGATCGTCGACGAGCTTGGTGTATTCCTTGAAGATCTCGTACTGGCCGGTGCGAGTGGAATGTTGCAGCTTGAACACCGTGTCCGGGTTGAACAGGTGGTACTCACCCTCCCGGCGCCACTGGTACTCGCCGCCGACCTCGAGTTCGCGGTGCGCCCACTCGTCGGGCCGGTCGAGATAAGCCAACGCGTGCCGGGCGGCGACATCGTCGGCGATGTCGTTGAGGTCGATTCCGCCGACCGGACAGGTCAATCCGGTGAAGTACTCGTCGAGCACCTGCTGGTTGATGCCGATGGCCTGGAACAGCTGGGCGCCGGTGTAGGAGGCCAGCGTCGAGATGCCCATCTTCGACATCACCTTCAGCACGCCCTTGCCCGCGGCCTTGACGTAGTTGGCCTTGGCCTGGTCGCTGGAGATGCCGGTGATCACGCCGCGGTCGACCATGTCCTCGATCGACTCGAAGGCCATGTATGGGTTGATCGCAGCCGCGCCGAAGCCGCACAGCATAGCCATGTGGTGCACCTCGCGGGCGTCGCCGGCCTCCACGACCAGCCCGACCTTTGTGCGGGTGCGTTCCCGGACGAGGTGGTGGTGCACGGCCGAGACCGACAGCAGCGACGGGATCGGCGCCATCTGCTCGTTGGATTCGCGATCCGAGAGCACGATGATGCGGGCTCCCTCGCGAATCGCGGTCGACACCTTGGCGCGCACGTTGTCCAGCGCCTCCTTGAGACCCTGCCCGCCTCGGTTGACCGGATACAGGCAGCGGATGACGGCCGCGCGCATGCCGTGCTTACGCCCGCGGATCTCGTGGTCGGGGTCGACGCAGATCAACTTGGACAGGTCGGCGTTGCGCAGGATCGGCTGCGAGAGCACGATCTGTCTGCAGGATTCCGGACCCGGGTTGAGCAAGTCACCCTCCGGTCCGACTGCGCCCTGCAGGCTGGTGACGACTTCTTCCCGGATGGCGTCCAGCGGTGGGTTGGTCACCTGGGCGAACAGCTGCTGGAAGTAGTCGTAGAGCATCCGCGGGCGTTGCGAGAGCACCGCGACCGGAGTGTCGGTGCCCATCGAGCCCAGCGCCTCGGCGCCGGTGCGCGCCATCGGCGCGACCAACAGGTTGAGCTCCTCGTAGGTGAAGCCGAAGATCTGCTGGCGCAGCACGACCCGGTGGTGCGGCATCCGCACATAGTCGCCCGGCGGCAGCTCATCGAGGTCGAACAGGCCGGCGTCGAGCCACTCCTGGTAAGGGTGCTCGGCGGCGAGTTCGGCCTTGATCTCCTCATCGGAGACGATGCGGCCCTTGGAGGTGTCGACCAGGAACATGCGGCCGGGCTGCAGACGCATCCGCTTGACGACGGTCGACGGGTCGAGTTCGAGCACGCCTGCCTCCGACGCCATCACCACCAGGCCGTCGGCGGTGACCCAGATCCGCGACGGACGCAGGCCGTTGCGGTCGAGCACGGCGCCGATCACCGTGCCGTCGGTGAAGCAGACCGATGCCGGGCCGTCCCACGGCTCCATCAGCGAGTCGTGGAACTCGTAGAACGCCCGGCGCGCCGGGTCCATCGACTCGTGTCGCTCCCACGCCTCCGGGATCATCATCAGCATCGCGTGCGGCAGGCTTCGCCCGCCCAGGTGCAGGAGTTCGAGCACCTCGTCGAACCGGGCGGTGTCCGACGCCCCGGGGGTGCACACCGGGGTGATCTTGTCGAGATCCTGATTCGGGCCGAACACGTCGGTCTTGATGAGCGCCTCTCGTGCGCGCATCCAGTTCTCGTTGCCGGTGACGGTGTTGATCTCGCCGTTGTGGGCGATGCGCCGGAACGGGTGGGCCAACGGCCACGACGGGAACGTGTTGGTCGAGAAGCGTGAGTGCACGATGCCCAGCGCACTGGTGAGGCGGTCGTCCTGCAGGTCGAGGTAGAAGGCCTTGAGCTGCGGGGTGGTCAGCATGCCCTTGTAGACGAAGGTCTGCCCGGAAAGGCTTGGGAAGTAGACGGTTTCACGCCCGGGCCCGTCCTGGCCCGGGCCCTTGGTGCCCAGCTCGTGCTCGGCGCGCTTGCGCACCACGTACGCGCGACGCTCTAAATCCATGCCCGACGCACCGCCCATGAACACCTGCCGGAATGTCGGCATCGCGTCGCGGGCCAGCGCGCCCAGCGGCGAGTCGTCGATCGGCACCTCGCGCCAGCCCAGGACCTCGAGCCCTTCGGCCTCGGCGATCTTCTCGACGGCCTCACACGCGGTCGCCGCATCCTTCGACGACTGTGGCAGGAACGCGATTCCGGTGGCGTAGCTACCCGGCTCCGGCAGCTCGAAGTCGACCACCTCGCGCAGGAACGCGTCGGGAACCTGCAACATGATGCCCGCACCATCGCCGGTGTTCGGCTCGGCACCCTGCGCGCCGCGGTGCTCCAGGTTCACCAGGGCGGTGATCGCCTTGTCGACGATGTCGCGACTGCGGCGGCCGTGCATATCGGCCACCATCGCGACGCCGCACGCATCGTGCTCGAACGCGGGGTTGTACAGCCCTTGCATCCTGGGCGCCATTCGCACCTACCCTTTTCCTGCACGTCTTATGAAGCTTCTGCCTGACAGCCGTAGACAGCGGCGGTTAGCCGGTCCGGCCATGGAGTGCCTTCGTGCAGCATCGAACGCCGGCCTGTATCCACTTGCCCCGAGTGGAGAAAACGATATGACAAACACCGGGTGACATGCCAACTTAGTAGACCCTAACTACATCGGCGGGACGGTGCGGCCGTCTCGCTTGCCACCACTCGGTTTTGCACCCAACATCGTTGCGGCCCTGGGATTTTCAAGGCGATCAGCGATTCTCCAGCGTGGTGCGGTACACGTCACACTTGCCTCCCGACGCCGCCTGGCGTTTGCTGAAGGGCGCTTTTTCGGCGCTTTTTCCAGCTTAGACCGCTGCGTACGGGTTTGCGAAAAGCCTAGCCAGATTCTTAAGAAAGCGCTTTCAGGCTGGCTTCGGGGGTGAGGTTCAGCCGTCGCAGCAGTTGAGCGTTGAGCGCCACCACGACCGTCGACGCCGACATCAAGATCGCGCCGACGGACATCGGCAGGATGAAGCCGACCGGCGCCAGCACCCCCGCGGCCAGCGGCACCGACACCAGGTTGTATCCCGCTGCCCACCAAAGGTTTTGCTGCATCTTGCGGTATGCGGCCCGAGAGAGCTGCAGCACCGACAGCACCGAGCGCGGATCCGAGCCGGCCAGGATCACCCCGGCCGAGCCGATCGCCACGTCGGTTCCCGCGCCGATCGCGATGCCGACATCGGCCTGGGCAAGCGCGGGGGCGTCGTTGACGCCGTCCCCCACCATCGCCACCTTGCGCCCGTCGCGCTGCAACTGGGCCACCTTTGCCGCCTTGTCCTCCGGTCGTACCCCGGCGAACACCCGCTCGATCCCCAAGTCGGCGGCCACCGACTGCGCGACGGCCTCCGCGTCGCCGGTGATCATCACCACTTCGATGCCCAGCTTGGTCAGCGCCTCGACCACCTGGCGGGACTCCGGTCGCACCTCGTCAGCCAGCTTGATCGCACCGGCGGCCTCACCGTCGACCACGACGTGCAGGATGATCGCCCCTTCGTCCCGCCACTGCCCCGTTTCGGGCAGGTCGGCGAGCCCCGCTTCGGCCAGCATCCGCGGCCCGCCGACCTGAACGGTGCTGCCCTCGACCATGGCCTTGACGCCCACCGCCGGGGACGAGCTGAAGTCGGTGGTCGGCGGCAGGTTCAGCGAGCGGTCGCGCGCGGCCGCGACGATCGCCTCGGCCAGCGGATGCTCGGAGTACGCCTCGGCCGCCGCCGCCCACGTCAGGACATCCTCGGCGGAACGGCCGGGTGCGGTCGCGACCGCGGTGACCGTCGGCTCGCCCTTGGTCAGCGTGCCCGTCTTGTCGAACAGCACGGCTTCGACGGTCCGCATGCTCTCCAGCGCCAGCCGGTCCTTGATCAGAACGCCTCCGCGTGCGGCGCGTTCGGTGGCGATCGAGACCACCAGCGGTATCGCCAGCCCCAGAGCGTGCGGGCAGGCGATCACCAGGACGGTAATGGTCCTGATGACGGCCGCGGCGGGCAAACCCACGAACGACCACACCACGGTCGTAACGATCGCCGCCGACAGCGCGAACCAGAACAGCCAACCCGCCGCCTTGTCGGCCAGGCGCTGCGCCCGCGACGACGAGTTCTGCGCTTCGGTCACCAACCGCTGGATACCGGCCAGCGTCGTGTCGTCGCCGACCGCGCTGACCTGCACCCGCAGCCCTGAGTCGGTGGCCACCGTGCCGGCCACGACGTGGTCGCCCGCCTCGCGGCGAACCGGCCGCGATTCGCCGGTGACCATCGACTCGTCGACGTCCGCCGTACCGGCGATGATCTCGCCGTCGGCCGGGATGTTGCCTCCGGGGCGTACCAGCACGACGTCGCCCACACGCAACTCGGCCGGTGCGACGATTTCCGTGCCGCCGTCGACGACCCGCTCGGCCTCGTCGGGCAGCAGCGCCGCCAGGGAGTCGAGCGCCGATGTGGTCTGCGCGAGCGAGCGCATCTCGATCCAGTGCCCGAGCAGCATGATCACGATCAGCAGTGCCAGTTCCCACCAGAAGTCCAGCTCGTGGTGCAAGACACCGAGGCTCGCACCCCAGGACGACAGGAACGCGACCGTGATAGCCAGCCCGATCAGCAGCATCATTCCCGGTGCGCGGGAACGGATTTCATTGACGGCCCCGGACAGGAAGGGCCGCCCGCCCCAGACGTACATCACGGTGCCGAGCACCGGCGGCACCCATCGGACCCCGGGGATGTCGGGCAGCGAGTAGCCGAGGATCATCGAGAACATCCCCGACAGCGTGACCGTGGGCACGGCGAGCACGAGCATGGTCCAGAACAGGCGCCGGAACTCGGCGACGTGGCCAGAATGATCGTGGCCGCCCGAGTGGTCTTGGCCCTGCGGATGGTCGTGCCCCGAATGACCGACCGCGGCCGTGTCTGGGTGCTGGGCGCCATGGCCGGCGTGCGTCATAGCGGCCATGCTATACCCCCTAGGGGTATATGGCCAGGGCTTGTTCGGTCACGCTGTACCTCGATGTCGCATCCACTGAACACTCCGCTGGGCCGGTTCGGCATCGTGACGTCCACGGACGCGCCCGGTGAGTGCGTGGCCTCGATCCCGGTGGGCGGCATGGTGAACCCGCTGACGGGCGCCCCGACGATCGCGCCCATGGCGATGCTCGTCGACCACGCGTGCGGCCTGGTCAACCACCGGCGCCGCGCCGACGATGAGTGGACGGTGTCCAGCGAGCTGTCTCTGGAAGCCGATCCCGACGCCGCCGAAATCATCGCGGGCACCCCGGATGTACCGGTGGTCGCGACCGCCCGACCGTTCGGCGCCAAGAGCGACGTCGCGTTGGCGTTGTGCGAGCTGACTCACCGCGACACTGTGCTCGCCACGGCCACCGTGCGTTCGTTCTACATCCACTCACCCGCCGACATCGCACCGTTTCCCGACGGTCCGTCCGGCCCGCTGCCGCCGGGCACGCTCGCCGACCGGATGGCGGTTCGCGTCGCCGAGAGCGGCGGCGCGGGGCGGGTTCTGCTGCAGGACGAGGACCCCGTCTTGAACAACGCGATCGGCATCGTGCACGGCGGGGTGACCGCCATGGCGCTGGAACTGGTGGCGTCGGCGGCACTCGACACCGATGGTTCAGACCGGCCGCTGCGGACCGCGTCGTTGCGGGTCAACTTCATGCGGCCCTTCCACAGTGGGCCCGAATCTCGTTATGTGGGAACCGCTTTGCGCATCGGGCGCCGGACGGGCGTCGCCGAGGGGCAAGCCGTCGGCCCCGGTGGAGGTGTGGCGATCCTCGCCAGACTGACCGCATACCGCTGATCTGCGCACTAGCATCTGGAGACCATGGCCGAGACCCGTGAAACCGGCGGCGGCCTCGGGGGATTCGTTCGACGCTCCGGCTACATCCGTAAGTGGCTGATTCTCGGGATCGCGATCGGCGTCATCGCCGGCCTCGGCGCGGTGGTGTTCTATCTGGCGCTCGACTATGCGGGCGACTTCCTGCTCGGTGACCTGGCCGGCTACCGGATCCCCAAACCGGTCGGCGACGGCGGCGATCCCGGCTCGGCGGGCTTCGACCGGCCGTGGGCCATCCCACTGGTGGTCTGCGGCGGCGCTCTCGTATCGGCGTGGCTGGTCGCGAAGTTCGCACCCGAGGCCGAAGGGCACGGCACCGACAGCGCGATCGAAGCCGTGCACACCGACCCCCGCGCCATCCGGGGACGAGCCATCGTCATCAAGACCATCGCCAGCGCCCTGACCATCGGGTCGGGCGGCTCCGGCGGCCGCGAAGGCCCCGCCGCGCAGATCTCCGCGGGCTTCGGATCCATGCTGACCCGCTGGCTGAACCTGTCCGACGAGGACGGGCGGATCGCGGTGTCGCTCGGCATCGGGTCGGGTATCGGGGCGATCTTCGGCGCCCCGCTCGGCGGCGCGGTGCTTGCGGCCTCGATCGTGTACCGCCGAGATTTCGACTACCGGGCGTTGATACCGGGATTCATCACCTCGGCGACCGCCTACTCGGTACTGGGTTCGATCCTCGGCTTCGACCCGCTGTTCGGATTCGTCGCCGCCGACTACCGCTTCGACAGCCCGCTCGATCTGGGCTGGTTCGTCGTGCTCGGAGTCGTCGCGGCCGGCGTCGGCTACCTCTACGCGCGCATCTTCTACGGAACCGTCGCACTGACCGGTCGGCTGCCCGGCCACAAGGTGCTCAAACCCGCGGTCGGCGGGCTGGCGGTGGGACTGCTGGGCCTGGCGATCCCGCAGGTTCTGGCCAGCGGATACGGATGGGCGCAGAAGGCCACGGCCACCGACACACTGATGGCGATACCGCTGTGGATCGTGCTGCTCCTGCCGCTCGCCAAGATCGTGGCGACGTCGTTGTCGATCGGCACCGGCGGTTCGGGCGGCATCTTCGGGCCGGGTGTCGTGGTAGGCGCCTTCGTCGGCGCCGCGCTGTGGCGACTGGGCGATCTGGTCGACGCCCCTGGAATCCCCGACAGCCCCGCCACCTTCGTCGTCGTCGGCATGATGGCGTGCTTCGGCAGTGTCGCGCACGCGCCGCTGGCCGTGATGATCATGGTGGCGGAGATGACCGGCTCGTTCTCGGTGATCCCGTGCGCGATGGTCGCCGTCGGTATCGCCTACATGTTGATGTCGCGCACCGACGTCTCGATCTACCGCGCGCAGCGCCTCGACCGGGACGCCGCCGACGCCGCGCGTGGCGCCGACGGACGCCGGCCACCTCCGCCCGAAACGACTACTTGACCGGCGCCTTCTTCTTGGCCTGGCTGGCGGCGTCCTTCTCCGTCGACGCGCCCTTGTTGGCCAACTGGCCACCGGAATTCTCCAGGTGCGCACGCACGAACCACTGGAACTTCTCCAGCTCCGCGGCATGGCCGATCAGCATGTCCTCGGTGACCGGATCGGAATCCTCGGCGTCCTCGATGTTCTTTCGGGTGTCCTCGATGACTCCGTCGTAGACGAGATCGAGTGCGGCCAAGTGTGCCTGCACGGTGTCGCGGTCCAGCGAGTAGTCATCCCAGGAGCGGTCGCCGATGATCGCGCCCGGCGTGCCCTTCGGCGAGTACCCCAGAGTCGCGATGCGCTCGGCGACCTCGTCGGCGTAGCCACGCACCAACTCGACCTGCGGGTCGATCATCTCGTGGACTCCGATGAAGTTCGGGCCCACCACATTCCAGTGAATGTGCTTGAGGGTCAGGTGCAGATCGTTGTACCGGCTCAGCTGCTTCTGCAGCAGCTCGGCCATCTTGGCCGCGTCTTTGTCGGTCATACCCGGAACGGTGTACTGAGACTTAGGCATGGGAAAGCTCCTTTGCACGCATACGGTGTCGAGGCTTCGACTACCCGCTGCGTCGGCGAGGTAATCACCACGTCACAGGCGTCACATCTCGATCAGATTCGGAATCGCCATGCGCGGGCCGAACCGCGGAAGTACCGCGAGACCGCTCACTTCCAACAAGCGCACAGCGCGGTGACGGTGCGGGCGAAGCGGTTCGAGCAACTCGACCATCGCGGGATCGTCGATCGGATGGCCCAGCAGGCTCCACCCGACCATCTTCGCCAGGTGGTAGTCGCCGACCGAGAGCGCATCCGCGTCACCGAACGCGCGCTGACTCGTCTCGGCGGCGGTCCACTCACCGACCCCCGGAAGCGACGCCATGGCGGCACGCGCCCTGGCCGGTGACCGGGCGCCCAGTCGTTCCAGCGAGTCGGCGCGCTGAGCGCACACGACGACGGTGCGCGCGCGGCGCGGATCGACGTTGGCGCGGTGGAACTCCCACGACGGGATGCGGCGCCAGACGTCACCGGGCGGTGGCACCCGCATGTGCGCGGGCGCCGGTCCGGGTGCGGGGGCGCCGTACTTGGTGACCAGCAGCCGCCACGCGCGGCGCGCGTCCTTGCCGTAGACCCGCTGTTCGAGCACCGCGGGAATCAGGGCTTCGAGCACCCGGTCGGTGCGGCCCAGCCGAAGATGCCGCACGCGTCGATGTGCGGCGGCGATGGTCGGTTCCGTGGGCGCGAAGCCGACGCTGTCGTCGTACGCGCCGAGTTGGGCGGGCAGGGTCTCGGCGAATTCGGTCGCGCCGTCACCCCACGCTTCGCAGTCGACGGTGTCGGGTGCCGATTTGGTGAGGCGCGCGGTGACCGGGCCGCTACGCATCAGGCTGGTGCGCCAGATCGCGCCGTCGGGGGCGTCGAAGTAGCAGGGGTCCTTTCGGCCACGCCGCAGCGGCGCCAAGGTCAACGCGGGGCTGACCGGGCCGTCGAAGACGACCCTGACCGAGGTGTGCACCGGCCAAGGTTATGCCGGGCCTACGCGTTATGCGTGAACGACGGTGACCTCAGCCTTGTCCGGGTAGAACGCGACGTGACCGGCGATGGGGGCGACGGCGGGGTAGGGCTTCTCGTAGGTCCAGATGGCGTCCTCGACGACCGCGCCGCTGCCGGTCACCAGGTCGTAGTAGCTGGCGTCGCCCTTGAACGGGCAGTACGTCTGGGTGTCGCTGGGCCTGAGTTTGTCTTGGATGACGTCGTTGTGCGGGATGTACTGCACCGCCGGATAGGTCGACTCCCGCAGCGTCAACGCCCGATCTGTGTCGGCGACGATCTCGCCGTTCACCCGGACTGTGACGTGTCTGCCGGTCGGCTCGACGGTGATCGGGTGCTCCGCGGTGGGCTCGAGTACGGGTCGATCGCTCATGTCATGGCCAACGCACGAGGTGCCGGTCGGAATTCCGGACGTGTCGGTGGGTGGTGGCATAGTCGAACACATGTTCGGATCGGACTTCGCAGAAGCGGACGACGCCGCTGTGGTCGCCGCTATCGCCGAGGGTGCACGTGCGGAGGCGCAAGCTGCCGCACGCCGGCTCGCGGCCATTGCAGAGTTGGTCCGGCGCAAGGTGTGCGATGACGACGAGCGGCAGCGGTCCGCGTTCGATCCGTGGGACAGCGTCGCCGCCGAGGTGGCTGCGGCGATGACGGTCGGTCATCGGCGCGCTTCGGGGCAGATGCGCATCGCGCAGGCGCTGCGCGAGCGGCTGCCACAGGTGGCCGCCTTGTTCGAGCAGGGCGGTATCAGTGCGCGGATCGTCTCGACGATCACCTGGCGCACCACGCTGATCGAAGATCCTGAGGCGTTGGCACTCATCGACACCGCACTCGCACAACGGGCGTCTCGGTTGAGTCCGCTATCGGAGCGGCGACTCGACGACGCAGTCGACGCGCTCGTCCACCGGTTCGACCCGCTCGCGGTGCGGAAGTCGAAGACAGCGGCGCGCAGCCGAGACTTCCACTTCGGTGACGAAGACGACCCGGCCGGCACGACCTCGGTGTGGGGACGATTGTTGGCCACCGACGCTGCCGCCCTCAAACGGCGCCTCGCCGAGATGATGAAGGGCCTGTGCGACAACGATCCGCGCAGTATGGGCGAGCGGCGCTCCGACGCGATCGGCGCCTTGGGCGCCGGCCAAACCCAATTGGCTTGTGCGTGCGGATCGCCGACATGCACCGCTGCCGGTGTGCAGGCGTCGAACGTCCAAATACACGTGATCGCCGACCAAGCCGCGATCGACAGTGCCGCTGCCGCTGCCCGCGAAAATGCGGCCGCTGCCGAACACAATGCCGCTCCTGCTGCCGACGGGCCCGCCGCTCACGCTGCCGAAGGCAACGCGGACCGCACCACCATAGGCGACAGAGGCGGCGACGCCTCACCCCCTGCGGAAGGAAAAAAGCCCCAGAAACGAGGCACCGCAGTGCTGCTGGGCCACGGGGCGTTGCCCACGTTCCTACTGCCCTGGCTGATCAGCCGCGGGGCGAAGGTGCGCCCGATCAAGATGCCGGGGTCGGAAGCCGAGTCGCGGTATCAGCCGTCAGCGGCGCTGGCCGAATTCGTGCGCATGCGGGATATGTACTGTCGCGCACCGGGATGCGACGTGCCCGCCGACCTCTGCGACATCGATCACACGACCCCGTGGCCCCTGGGACCCACGCATCCGTCGAACCTCAAATGCCTGTGCCGCAAGAACCACCTGATGAAGACATTCTGCGGCGGCCCTGACGGCTGGCGCGACATACAGCTTCCGGATGGGACTGTCATCTGGACCGCACCGAGCGGCCTCACCTATACCACCCACCCCGGTAGCAAGCTGTTCTTCGAATGGGATACGACCACGGCCAACCTGCCACCGCCACCGGATACTCCACCGCCCGTGACCGATCGCGCCGCGAAGATGCCGAAGCGAAGACGCAGTCGCGCGGCCGAATTCGCCGCACGGATCAGAGCCGAGCGGGCACGCAATGTCGACCCCGCACCGTTCTGAGAGCGGAAACCGGCTAGTGCGGTCGGTCGGTCTTACTCAAGTCGTACGCCGTCCGGACTTAAGCAGGTGGTGTAATCGGCTGATGGCAGAACTTGAACGGCACGGCGCGGTGTATGTGTTGACCCTCGGCGAGGACGAGAACCGCTTCCACCCCGACCGGCTGACCGCGATGAACTCGGCACTCGACGAGGTGGAGGCCGCCGACGGGCCGAGGGCCGTCGTCACGACCGGCAGCGGCAAGTTCTACTCCAACGGCCTGGACCTCGACTACATGGCCGCCAATCCCGATGTGGCTGAGGCCAATCTGGGCGACGTCCACGCGCTGTTGGCACGCGTGCTGGCGTTCCCGGCACCGATCATCGCCGCAGTGCAAGGGCACGCGTTCGCCGCGGGCGCGATGCTGGCGCTGGCCCACGACCAGATCGTGATGCGCGCCGATCGCGGCTTCTTCTGCCTGCCTGAGGTCGACCTCGGCATCCCGTTCACGGCCGGGATGAACGCCCTCATCCGGTCCCGCCTGCCGATCGCGACCGCACACGAGGCGATGACCACCGCGCGACGGTACGGCGGCGAGGACGCCCTCGCGGCAGGAATCGCCGCGGCCACCGCTGGGGAGGGTGACGTCCTCAACGCAGCGGTCGACCGCGCCGATGCGCTGGCCGCCAAAGCCGGCGCGGTGTTCGGCACGATCAAGGCGCGCTTGTACGCGGAAGTGATCGCCGAACTGAAGGTGCGTTAGCCGCCGAAACTGAACAATTGCACGATCTTTCCGGCATTTTCATACATAGCTTCAGTTTCGAGTGCAACAGCTCAGAACGCCCAACGGTGATACTGCGCCATGTACCGCAACGCCGGCAGCGCCGACATCACCCGCCCCATCGCCCGGTAATACCAGGCGACGTCGCGGAACGTTGGCGAATCGAACGGCGACACCCACGCCAGCAACCGCACGCCGGGCACCGCCTTGGCGATATCGTCCGGACCGTCGACCCCCCACTGCAGCGTCGCCCCCGAGCGCCGCACCACCGCGTTCAGGACCTGCGACCGGATGCCGAGCCGGCTGAACGCATCGAATTGCAGTTCGCCGGAGGGAAACCCGTCGACCACCCGCCGCAACAGCGCCGCACCATCGGATTCCGTCAGGTACATGGTGAGGCCCTCGGCGATCATCAAAGTCGGCCGGTCCGAGGGGATTTCGGGCAACCACGAGGCATCTGTGACCGAGGCGCCGATCACCCGGTAGTGGTCGCGGTCCGGATAGAGCTGCGTGCGCAGACTTGCGACCTCCGGATAGTCGATGTCGAACCAGTCGACCCCGGGACCGGCGTCCACCCGAAACGCCCGCGCGTCCAGCCCGCATCCCAGGTGCAGCACGACCGCCCGCGGGTGCACGGCCAGGAACTGGCGCGTCCACCTGTCGAAGTGCGCGCTGCGGGTGGTCACCGATGCCGAATTGGCCGGTGTGATCGTCGTTTTCGACCAGTCGTAGTCGATGCGCTCGACGATGTCCTTGGCGAACCGGTCACCCAGGATCGGGTTCGGCAGGTCGGCGTCGAGCGCCTTGGCGTAGAACGTCGCAAGCATGGTCTGCGGCGCACCGGACAAATCGACGGAAAGCTTGTCGGGCATCTCTACTCGCGGGCTAGCCTGCCTTGCTTGTACGCCGCGCGTCCCGCAGCCCCGCCCAGAACCTCGCGGCCTCGCGGATCGAATCCTCGACAGGCCTTGGACTCCAACGCAATTCACGTCGGGCCTTGCTGCAATCCACCGGTGCTTCCGCACGCATCAGCCGCAGCGAGCCGAGCGAGAACTTCTCGTCCTTGCCGGTCACCCGCGCCTTGGCGGTGCCCAGGGCGGCCATCGCGTAGGAGACGGGCAGCGGGAGCGACTTCGTCGGCGCAGGCATCCCCGCGGCTTCGGCGGCGATGCGCACCACCTCGGCATTGCTGATCATCTTTTCCGAGATCAGGTACCGCTCGCCGACTCGGCCGTGCTCGGCGGCGAGGATCATGGCGCGCGCCGCGTCGTCGACACCGACGGCCTCCAACTCGATGCCGCGCATCACGAACGGCAGCTTGCCGAACGCCGCCCCGGCGATGATCGCGCCGTGCGGGGTGCGGCCCCAGTCGCCGCCGCCGTAGGTGGTCGACACGCACATCGCCACTGCGGGCACGCCGTGCTCGCGCGCATATTGCAGCACCAACGTCTCGGCCTGCACCCGCGACCGCACATACGGCGTCAGACCTTTGTCGACGATCACGTCGTCCTCGGTCGCCACGTGCCCGCGCCTGCGGCCGACCGTCACATAGCTGCTGGTGTAGACGAACCGCCGCAGACGCATGTCCTTGGCGACCTCGAGCACGTTCCGGGTGCCTTCGACGTTCGTATAGAAGAGCGGCGTGGGGTCCTTGAGCCAGCCGCGCGTGTCGACGACGCAGTAGTACACGTCGTCGACTCCGGTCATGGCCGCGCGCAGCGTGTCGTTGTACCAGATGTCGCCGAGGAAGCGCTGTACCGGCAGATCGTCGATGCTCTTGGTGTTCGCGTTCGGGCGGACCATGACGCGGACGTCGTGACCGGCGGCCACCAGCTGTCGAGTGACATGGGATCCGAGGAAACCGTTGGCCCCGATGACCAGCTTGCTCACTTGCCTCCTCCGTACTGCTTCATCCACTCCTCGGCCTCCGGCGGCAAGGTGCCGAGGTCCGCTGCCTTGCGGCACCACTTGACGGTCGCCTTGACGAACCGCAACGGGTTGTAGATGTCCTCTTGCCGGCGCCACAGTCCGTCGCCGGCGTAGGTGACGATCGAGATGTTGGTGGCGCTGATGATGGTGCCGTCGCCGGGGTCGCGCATCGGGTTGTCGAGCTCGCAGATGATTCGGCCCGTGGCCTCGTCGATCACGGTCCACAGCGACGGGAACGACGTCATGTAGCTACCGGGAAACGACTCCATCGTCTTCCAGATCCAGGGGCGCACTTGTTCCCGGCCGCGCATGGTGCCTGCCGCATGCTCGATGTAGAGGACGTCGTCGGTGTACTGGTCGACCCAGGGATCCCAGTCGCGGGTCTGCGCGGCGCGGTCGACCGTCGCCTCGAACTGTTGGAACGCCGCGGCGAGTTCCTCGCGGCTGAAGGTGCTGCCCGTCACACCAGAACTAGAACACGTTCTACCGAGCTTGTCGAGGGTCAGAACGCGGTGAGCACCTGGCGGCTGCCCAGCGGATTCTGTAGAGGGACGTCGAGGATCCCCGATACCGCGATCATGATGCACGGCCGGCCCACGGCTTCGTGAAGCGTGCCGCCGAAGAGTTCGACGGTGACGGTTTCGGGTGTCTCCTGCACGGTCGCGCGAACGCCGTAGCACTGCGGGGTGCCGGTGGTGAAGTGCACCCCGACGGCGCGGTCGCCGGCCACGCGGTTGAACGACTCGGCGCGCATCGGATGCGGATCGACGATCGCGGGGTTGTCGATGAACAGCAGGCCCGGATAGCCGGGCCGTTCGGGTAGCACCGCCGTCTCCGCCGATGCCGCAGGGGCCGCCCACAGGGCCAACGCAGCGGCCATCACGGCGAGGAATGCGCGCATCACACAACCGTAATGGGAGGCAGGAACACCGCGGTCGGTTCGGCGGTTATACAGGCACTATGGCAAAGCAATACAACAAGAATCCGGCCGCGGTGAACGCGTTGTCGCCGGAGCAGTACCAGGTCACCCAGCGCAACGGCACCGAGCGGCCCTTCACCGGCGAGCACTGGGACAACCACGAGCCGGGTATCTACGTCGACGTGGTCTCCGGCGAGCCGTTGTTCGCCTCGGTCGACAAGTTCGACAGCGGGACCGGGTGGCCCAGCTTCACCCGTCCGATCGAAGCGACCAACGTCGTCGAGAAGCGCGACTTCTCACACCTGATGGTCCGCACCGAGGTGCGCTCGGCGCACGGCGACAGCCACCTCGGCCACGTCTTCACCGACGGCCCCCGCACCGAGGGTGGGTTGCGCTACTGCATCAACTCCGCTTCGCTGAGATTCATCCACCTCGACGACCTCGAGGCCGAGGGGTATGGCGATTACAAGAAGCTGTTCGTGAATGAGGAGGCGCAAGCATGAGCGACCACAAGACGGCCATCCTGGCGGGCGGTTGCTTCTGGGGCATGCAGGATCTGATCCGTAGGCAACCGGGCGTGGTGTCGACGCGCGTCGGCTACACCGGCGGCGAGAACGCCAACCCCACGTACCGCAACCACCCCGGCCACGCCGAAGCGATCGAGATCGTCTACGACCCGGCGCGGACCGACTACCGCGCGCTGCTCGAGTTCTTCTTCCAAATCCACGACCCGACCACGAAGAACCGTCAGGGCAACGACGTCGGCACCAGCTACCGGTCGGCGATCTTCTACCTCGACGACGAGCAGAAGCGCGTCGCGCTGGACACCATCGCCGATGTTGACGCGTCGGGACTGTGGCCCGGCAAGGTCGTCACCGAGGTCACCCCGGCCGCCGACTTCTGGGAGGCCGAGCCCGAGCACCAGGACTACCTGGAGCGGTACCCGAGCGGCTACACCTGCCACTTCCCGCGCCCGGGCTGGAAACTGCCCAAGCGCGAAACGGCCAACCAGTAGCGCGCTAGCTGCGGTGGCGCACCACGACGCGGCCGCCGTCCTTCGGGGTGAACGCGATCCCGCGGAAGTGCACCTTCTCGTCGGGTGCGTCATCGGTCTCGATCACGAAGTGGCGCAAGATCGTTCGCAGGACGACGTCCATCTCGACGTTGGCGAACGCGGCACCGATGCACCGGCGCGTCCCGCCGCCGAACGGCACCCACGCCGTCGGCGGACGCTTGCCCAGGAACCGGTCGGGATCGAAGCGTTCGGGGTCGGGGAACACGTCCGGGTTGGCGTGCATGTTCGCCAGCGCGACCATCACGGTGTAGCCGTGGGGGATTCGCCACTCGCCGGCGTCGAAATGCGGTGCCAGCACGTGGCGCCCGGAGAAGTCGATGACGGTCCGGTTGCGCTGCAACTCGTTGATGAAGGCCTGGCGGTACTCGTTGCCGCCGGCGTCGTTCTCCTCGACCAGTTTGGCCAGCACCGCGGGATGGCGGCGCAACCGTTCGAACGCCCAACCCAGCGTCGACGCGGTCGTTTCGTGGCCGGCACCGAGAAGGGTGAGCAGCTCGTCGGAGATGTCCTGGTGCGACATCGGGGTGCCGTCCTCATAGGTGCTGCCCAGTAGCAGCGCCAGGATGTCGGTGCGCTCCTCGCGGGCGGGGTCGGCCTTGCTCTTTTCAATCAGGGCTTTGTCGATCAACGCAAACACGGTCCGGTCGAAGTTGCGCCGGAACGTCTCAAGGCGGCCCCACGGGCTGTAGGGGCCGGTCTTGAACGGCGGTTCGGGCAACGTCGCCATGCGTGAACCGAGCTTGGCCCACGGCGGGATGATCTCGCGCAGATAGTCCAGTTCGGCCCCGTCGGCCCCGAACACCGTGCGCAAGATGACGTTCAGCGTGATCCGGTTCATCGGTTCGAGCGTCGCGAACTCGACACCCTCGGGCCAGGTCGCGGTCTCGCGGAGCGTCTCCTCCTCGATGATCTTCTCGTAGTTCTTGATGCTCTGGCCGTGGAACGGCGGTGCGAGCAGCTTGCGGCGCTTGCGGTGCTCGACGCCGTCGAGCGCGAACACCGAACCGGGGCCGAAGATCCGACTGAGGTTCGGCTGCACGTTGATCAGGTCGTCGGTGCTCGCGAGATACACGGTGCGGATCAGCGCCGGATCGGCGATCACCACGCTGCGACCGAAGAACGGCACGTTGATCGCGAACACCGGACCGTATCGCTTGAGCGCTTTGCCCAGGAACCAGCGGCGGAAGCCCGCCATCAGCACCATCTGAACGGGTTTGGGCAGCGGGACCGCCGGCGGCAATTTGCCGGGTGTGACCGGGGCTTGCTGGTCGGCGGCGGTGGCGTTCGTCATCGGTTCTTTCACTCCTCCTGCGCGAGCGGTGTCCTGCGGCGGTGCACCACGATGCGGCCGCCGTCCTTCGGGGTGTAAGCCACGCCGCGCGAGTGCGTCTTCTCCGCAGGTGCCGCGGTGGTGTCGATCACGAAGTTGCGCAGCACAGTTCGCAGCACCACGTCCATCTCGACGTTGGCGAACACGGCGCCGACACAGCGGCGGGTGCCTCCGCCGAACGGGATGAAGGCGAACGTCGGCGGTCGCTCGTCGAGGAAGCGCTGCGGGTCGAAGCGCTCGGGATCGGGAAACTCAGCGGCCCTGTCGTGCATCAGCGAGATGCTCGCCAGCATTGTATAGCCCTGCGGGACAACCCATTCGCCCAGCTCGAAGGTTGGCGAGTAGACGTGTCTGCCCGCGAAGTCGATCACCGTGCGCGACCGCTGCACCTCCCCGAGCACGGCCTGGCGATAGTCGTTGCCGTCGGTCTCCGCCTCGGACACCAGCTTGGCAAGGACGTCGGGATGGCGGGTGATCCGCTCGAACGCCCAGGCCAGGGTCGAGGCCGTGGTCTCGTGACCGGCCGCAAGCAGGGTCAGCAACTCGTCGCCGATGTCCTTGCGGGACATCGCGCTACCGTCCTCGTAGGTGCTGCCGAGCAACAGCGCAAGAACGTCGGTCCGCTCGTCGAACCCCGGATCGGCCGTGACCCGGTCGATCAGTTTGTCGATGACCTCGTCGTACTGCCTGCGGTATTCGGCCAGCCGCCCCCACGGACTGAACCGGCCGTACGTGCGTGACGGTGCGGGCAACGACGCCAAACGCGAACCGAGCGTCACCCACGGCGGAATGATGCGCCGCAGGTCGTCCAACTGCTCACCGTCGGCGCCGAACACCGCACGCAGGATGGCGTTGAGGGTGATGCGCATCATCGGCTCCAGCGTCGGAAACGCTTGACCCTCAGGCCAGTTCGCCGATTCGCGCAGGGTCTCCTCTTCGAAGATCGCCTCGTAGTTCTTGATGCTCTTGCCGTGGAACGGCGGTGTCAGCAGCCGCCGCCGGCGCCGGTGTTCTGACCCGTCGAGCGCAAACACCGAACCGGGGCCCAGCACCCGCGACAGGTTGGGTTGGATGTTGCCGACGTCGTCTGTGTTGGCCATGAACATCTGTTTGGCCAGCTGCGGGTCGCCGACGACGACCGTGCGTCCGAAGACCGGAACGTTCATCGTGAAGACCGGACCGTGGAGGCGGGCGAACTGAGCGACGGTCCAGCGCCGGGAAACCGCGAACGCGAGACCCAACAGCGGCTTGGGAATCCGCGCCGCCGGTGGCAGCTTGACCGCGGCAGGCGACACCGCTGCGGGTGTGGGCTTATCGACGACCAAAGCTTCGCTCATGACGCTCCCAGCCTGTTCCCCGGTACTACGATGTACCGTAGGTTCGTGTAGTACGGTACCGCTTGGTACCAGCAGGCGCAAGGCTGTCGAGGAGGCGGTATGACCACTGCGCTGGACAACGGCGCGCATACCGCGGCCGACGGGGCGTTCCGCGACCGCCTGCTCGACGGTATGGCCGCCTCGATCACCGAACGGGGCTATCGCGACACCACCGTCGCCGACATCGTGCGGCAGGCGAGAACCTCCAAGCGCACGTTCTACGAACAGTTCGCGAGCAAAGAGGAATGTTTGATCGAGCTGCTGCGGCGAAACAACGAGACGATGATCGCCGGGGTGCGTGCAGCGGCGGACCCCGATGCCGACTGGCGGGCCCAGATCCGCTCGGCGGTGACCGCCTACGTCGACCACATCGCGGCGCGACCGGCCATCACGCTGGCGTGGATCCGCGAGGCGCCGGCACTGGGCGCCGTCGCACATCCGCTGCATCGCGAGGCCATGGAGAATTTCACCGACATGCTGGTCGACATCAGCAGCACGCCGGGCTTCGAACGCGCTTCGCTGACTCCGATATCGCGTCCGTTGGCGCTCATCATCCTTGGCGGCCTGCGCGAGCTGACCGCGCTCTTCGTCGAGGACGGCCACGATCTGGGCGGCATCATCGAGCCGGCGATCACCGCGTCGGTGGCGATCCTCGGCTCGCGCTGAGGATCAGTTCAGGATCAGCCGCGCCGATTTCTCCAGTCGCTCCGCGATTTCGGTGTACGACGCATATCCCATGCCCGCGCGCACCAGCGCACCGGAGTACAGCATCTCCAGCGTGTCGATGACGTCGGGATCCGTGTCGGCGCCCAACGCCGCGGCCAGCCGGTCGCGGATCTCGCGGCCGATGCGCAGCCGCAGCACCTCGACATCGGGGTCCCGACCCAACAGCGCCGTCGTCACCGCACCGGCGAAGGCGGGCTCGTCGGCGACCAGCAGGGCGATGTGGCGCAGCACCTCGATGACCCGTGCTGCGGGGTCCTCGGACTCGTGCGCCGCCGGTGGAGATGCCGCGAGCCTGCGCCAGAACACCTCGGCGACAAGGTGTTCCTTGGAGGAGAAGTAGGTGTAGGCGGTAGCCGCCCCGACACCGGCATCGGCGGCCACGCGGCGCACCGTGAGACCGGCGAACCCCTCGCGGTTGAGGAGTTCCACCGCGGCGCGGCCGAGGCGGTCGACAGTGTCGGCTTGTTTGGCGGTCAGACGGCGCCGAGTCGACTCCAAGGCCGTGTCGGACACATGTCCGGACGCTACTACAACACCCCTGCACCAGCAACGATCCGCGCCGAGTAGGTTCGTTACCGATGCGCACCACAGACGAACTCTTCGCCCTTGCCGAGCAGGTCATCGGATTCATGCCAGCCGACGAGGGCCGGGCCCTGTTCGACGCGGCCGTGAAGTATCTCGGCGACGGCATCGGCGTCGAGATCGGCACGTACTGCGGCAAGTCCACCGTGCTACTCGGCGCCGCCGCACAGCAGACCGGCGGCGTGATCTACACCGTCGACCACCACCACGGCTCCGAAGAACACCAGCCGGGGTGGGAGTACCACGACGAGTCGATGGTCGATCCCGTCACCGGCCTGTTCGACACGTTGCCGACGGCTCGGCACACGCTCGACGCCGCGGGCCTCGACGACCACGTCGTCGCGATCGTCGGCCGGTCACCGGTGGTGGCGCGGGGATGGCGAACTCCGTTGCGCTTCCTGTTCATCGACGGCGGCCACACCGAGGAAGCCGCACAGCGCGATTTCGACGGCTGGGCCAGATGGGTGGAGGTGGGCGCGGCGCTCGTCATCCACGACGTGTTCCCCAACCCCGACGAGGGCGGGCAGGCGCCGTTCCACATCTACCAGCGGGCGTTGAACACCAACCATTTTCGCGAGGTCTCGGCAACCGGATCCATGCGGGTGCTCGAGCGCACGGACGGCGTCGCCGGCGAGCCGCTGGGCTAGCGGTCGCTGGTCGCGCACTCGCAGTCGTATTCGCCTTCGAGGCCGCGCGGAAGGTCTGCTCCCCGGAAGATCCCGCTGGCTGCCGACGTCGACGACAGCGCGTCGGCGGCCAGAATCATCGCCGCGCCGGTCCACGTCGTACGTTCCTCCGGCCAGCGCTTGCCGTCGGCGAACACCAGACCCGTCCAGTAGGAGCCGTCGTCCTCACGCAGATGGTGCATCGCGGCGAACTGCTCCCTGGCGCGCACCGCGTCACCCATCGCGTCCAAAGCCAGTACCAGCTCGCAGGTTTCGGCTCCGGTCACCCACGGCCGGTCGTCGACGCACCGGATACCCAGTCCGGGAACCACGAAGTCGTGCCACCGCTCGTCGATCCGCATCCGCGCCGCGGGACCGCGCACCGCGCCGGTGAGCACCGGGTAGTACCACTCCATCGACCAGCGGTCCTTCACCGTGAACGCCTCGGGATGGTGGGCGATCGCGTGGCCGAGCCTGCCGACCGCGACCTCCCATTCCGGCTGCGGGTCGTCGAAGTAGTCCGCGAGCGCCAGCGCGCACCGGATGCTGTGGTAGATGCTCGCGCACCCCGTCATCAGGGCCTCGGATTCGATGGTCGAAGGGCTTCTCGCCCACGCGATCTCACCGCCACTGAGCTGCATGCCGAGCACGAAGTCGATCGCCTTGGTGACCACCGGCCACATCGTCTCCGCGAAGCGGCGGTCACCGGTGACCAGCACGTGGTGCCAGACGCCGGTGGCGATGTAGGCGCAGAAGTTGCTGTCGCTGTTGGCGTCCTCGATGACACCGTTGCGCAACTGGATGGGCCACGATCCGTCGCGGCGCTGGTGCGTGCGCGACCACTCGAACGCCGCACGGGCCGGCTCCAGCAACCCGGCGACCGTCAGCGCCATCGCGTTCTCGATGTGATCCCACGGATCGGTGTGGCCACCGTCGAACCACGGCAGCGCACCCGAGGACTCCTGGGTAGCAGCAATCGATTTCGCGGTCTGACGGCACTGTTCGGGTGTCAGCACCCCGGGAACGCCCGGGACGCCGTCGAGTTTAGGTGTCAGCACCGGCACCCACCGGTTTCGTGAAGTACAACGCGACGCTCTTGCCGATCAGCGGGTTGAGCAGCGACTCCGCCGTCCGCGTCAGCCACGGGCGGCTCATCATGTCCCACACCAGCATCCGGTGGTACGCCTTCACCGCGACGTGATCCGAATTCTCGGTTCCCACCGCGCATTTGAGCCACCAGTACGGGGAGTGCAAGGCGTGCGCGTGTTGAGTGTGCTCGAGTTGAAGGCCATGGGCGAGCACTTTGTCGCGCAGCCGGTCGGCGTGATAGATCCGCACGTGCCCGCCCTCGTTGGCGTGGTACTCGTCGGACAACACCCAGCACAGCTTCTCGGGGAGCCACCGCGGTACCGTGACGGCGAGCATTCCGCCGGGCTTGAGCACCCGGACCAGCTCGGCGATCGCCTTCTCGTCCTCGGGCACGTGCTCGAGGATCTCCGAGGCGATCACACAGTCGAAAGTGCAGTCGGCATAAGGCAGATCGAGCGCGTCGCCCTTGACCGCCTCGGCCTTGGCCGTCGGCGGCGCCTCACCCTGCTCGCGCATGGCGGTCAGGATCTCGTCGACGTCGTTGAGGTCGGCGGCGCTCTGGTCGAACGCGACGACGTCCGCTCCGCGCCGGAAGGCCTCGAAGCTGTGCCGGCCTGCGCCGCAGCCCACGTCGATCACCTTCGTGCCCTCGCCGACGCCGAGCCGGTCGAAGTCCACCGTCAGCATGCGCCGACCCGTTCGCGCGCCTTCTCGTAGACCGCAACCGTCTGCGCCGCAACCGATTGCCAGCTGAACACCTCTACCGCGCGCTTGCGGCCGTTCGCCCCGAGGCGGGCCAGCTCACGCGGTGAGTCGAGCAGTTCGCCGAGCACCGCGGTCAATTCGTCGACGTCGGCGGGCTTGACCAGCCGGGCGCAATCGCCGTCGGCGCCCACCACCTCGGGCAGCGCACCGGCGCGGCTGGCCACGATGGGCGTGCCGCTGGCCATCGCCTCCACCGCTGGCAACGAGAACCCCTCGTAAAGCGATGGGATGCAAGCGACTTCGGCCGAGGCCAGTAGGTCGGCCAGCTCGCTGTCGGACAACCCGCTGGAGCTGTGCACGATGTCGGAGATGCCGAGCTCGGCAATCAGCTTCTCGGTGGGACCGTTCGGTTCGAGCTTGGCGACCAGCTGCAGTTCGAGATCGCGTTCGACGCGCAGCCGGGCCACCGCGTGCAGCAGGTGCCTGACGCCTTTGAGGGGAACATCGGCGCTGGCGATCGCGATGATGCGGTTGCGCACCCGTCGCTCGGCGGGCTTGAACATCGCGGTGTCCACGCCCAGCGGCACGACGTGCAGCTGGCTGGGTGCGACGCCGAAGTCCTCGGCGATGTCAGCGGCCGACGTCGACGACACGGTCAGCAGTTCGGGTATCTCGCAGGCCACCTGCTTCTGCATCTCGGCGAAGCCGTACCACCGTCGCACCAGCGGTTTACGCCACCACTTGGCGGCCGCGACGTCGACCACCTTGTCGCGGGTGATCGGGTGATGCACGGTGGCGACCACCGGAAGGCCGAGGCCGGCGATCTTGCGCAGCCCGGTGCCCAGGCACTGGTTGTCGTGCACGACGTCGAACTCGTTGCGACGTTCGGCGAGCACCCGCGCGGCGCGCAGGCTGAACGTGCGGGGTTCGGGGAAGCCCGCCGTCCACGTGGTCAGCAGCTCGAGCAGGTCGATCGACGTCTTGATCTCGTTGGGCCACGGGATCCGGAAGGGATCGGGTTCCCGGTAGAGGTCCAGGCTGGGCACCTCGGTCAGCCGAACGCGGGGATCGAGTTCCTCCGGATAGGGCTGGCCCGAGAACACCTCGACCTCGTGGCCCAGGTCCGCGAGGCCGCGGGACAGGTAGCGGACGTAGACGCCCTGCCCACCACAGTGGGTCTTGCTCCGGTAGGACAGAAGTGCGATGCGCATGGTCAACTCAAGACGATGCGCAGAAGCGGCTGAATCCAGGGCCGGTGAGCTGGACAAATCGTGTCACGCAACAACTCCGAACCTTCTGGACATGTGTCCAGACTATAGTTTGACGTGCTAGCGGACGCAACGCGGCCGTGATGCCTTGACTATCACAGTGACCGGCGGTGCTGCCCGTCGGCCTCTCGGTTCCGCGGTCCGGTGACCGGGTATCCGCCGGTCATGAGCAGACATATCGAGGCGACCTTCCAGATCGCCAGCTGGGATGAGACGCCGTTCGAGAACGGCGACGAGGCCACCAAGCTCACCGAGGCCCTGGTCTCGAAACGCTACGAAGGTGACATCCAGGGTACGTCGACGACCAAGTGGCTGTTGGCCTACGGACCGGACAAGAGTGCGCTGTTCGTCGGCATCGAGCACGTCACCGGCACCATCGCGGGCGCGACCGGCGGCTTGGTGTTGCTGCACGACGGCGCCTACCGGGACGGCGTGGCCAGTGGAGAGGTGCGGATCGCATCGGGCACCGGCGGGCTGGCCGAAGCGGCGGGCAACGGAAAGTTCCGCGCCGACCCTGCGGGGGCGCTGACCCTGGACGTCGACGGTCTGGACATCGCGGTCACCTAGCCCGCAGGCGCTGCGGTAACCGACGCGGCAGCCCCTGGTGACGGGCGTGCGCCACCAGATAGTGGAATGACTCCCCCGAGCGGCCCCTTAAGATTGGCTGCGTGCAATCGGCCCATCGGCGTGACGTGAGCGTTTGCCCTGCGCAACGGGCAGATTTCAGTTTGCTGCCGGTGTCGTGGCACACCGCCGACCAGTCCGGCCGCCGGGGAGGTGCGTAGCGCGTGCGGTGCCTCTTCGAACGCGTCGGCGTGCTGACGGCGGTGCTGTTGCTGGCCTTGATCGCCGCCCCTCCGGCGACGGCGATCGAGCCGCCGACGATCGATCCCGCGGCCGTGCCCCCGGATGAGACCGGGCCGGATCAGCCGATGGAGCAGCGCCGGGTCTGCTCTGCGCCGACGGTGTTTCCGAACGCGAACTTCGCCGACCGGCCCTGGGCGAACGACTACCTGCGGTTGTCCGAGGCGCAGAAGTTCGCGACGGGCGCGGGCGTGACCGTCGCGGTGATCGACACCGGCGTCGTCGGCTCACCGCGGGTGCCCGCCGAACCGGGCGGAGACTTCGTCGACCAGGCCGGGAACGGCATGTCGGACTGCGATGCGCACGGCACGTTGACAGCGTCGATCATCGCGGGTCGGCCCGCGCCGAACGACGGCTTCGTCGGCGTCGCGCCCGACGCCCGCATCCTGTCGCTGCGCCAGACCTCCGAGGCGTTCCAGACGGTGGGGACGCGCCAGGACCCCAACGACCCGAACGCCACCCAGACCGCAGGATCGCTGCGCAGCCTCGCGCGCGCGGTGGTGCACGCGGCCAATCTCGGCGCGCAGGTCATCAACATCAGCGAGGCGGCCTGCTACAAGGTCACCCGCCCGATCAACGAGACCAGCCTTGGCGCCGCGATCAACTACGCGGTCAACGTCAAGGGCGCCGTCATCGTCGTCGCCGCGGGCAACACCGGCCAGGATTGCGCGCAGAACCCGCCAGCCGATCCCGCGGTTCCGACCGATCCGCGCGGTTGGAAGCAGGTGCAGACGATCGTCAGCCCGGCCTGGTATTCACCGCTGGTGCTGACGGTCGGCGGGATCGCCCCGAACGGCCAGCCGAGCACGTTCTCGATGTCGGGTCCGTGGCTCGGCGCCGCGGCACCTGCCGAGAACCTCGTCGCGCTCGGCTACGACGGCAATCCGGTCAACGCGCTGCAGGGCCAGGACGGCCCGATCCCCATCAGCGGGACGTCGTTCGCCGCGGCCTACGTCTCCGGGCTGGCGGCGCTGCTCAAACAGCGCTTCCCCGCGCTCACGCCCGCCCAGATCATGAACCGGATCACCGCGACGGCGCGGCACCCGGGCGGCGGCGTCGACAACTATGTGGGCGCCGGGGCGGTCGACCCCGTCGCCGCGTTGACGTGGGACGTGCCTCCCGGCCCGGAGCAGGTGCAGTACCGGGTCAAGGAGCTTCCGGCGCCGGTGTTCACCCCGCCGCCGGATCGGGGGCCGATCACCGCGGTGGTCGTCACCGGAGCCGGGCTTGCGGCCGCGCTCGGACTCGGCGCGCTGGCCCGCCGCGCACTGAGGCGCCGATGAACAGGCTCTTCGGCATGTTCGGCCTGCGCTTCACGACGGGCCACGCGATCTGGGCGGCGGCGCTGATCCCCGCGACCGTCCTGGTGTTCGCCGAGCTGAATTTGTTGTGGCTCGGAATCACGCTCGCCGTGCTGATCGCGCTGGGCTCGGTGGTGACCATCCGCGGGCTGCGGATCACCGGTTGGGTGGCGGCGGTGTTCGCGTGGCGGCGCAGGCACCGCGACGTTCCGCAGCGTCCGTCGGAACCCGCGGTGGGCGCGACTGTGATGCCGGGCGATCACGTCGCCGTGCGATGGCAGGACGAGTACTTGACCGCGGCGATCGAACTGGTGCCGCGTCCGTTCACCCCGACGGTGATCGTCAACGGCGCGGCGTTCACCGACGACGTCGTCGACACCCGGCTCGTCGAACAACTCGTGGCCGCGCACTGCCCGGACGTCGAGGCCGACGTGGTGTCGTCGGGGTATCGCGTCGGCAAAACCGCTCCCGCCACGCTGATTTCGCTGTACGAACAGGTCGTCGGTCCGTATCCGGCTCCGGCGAACCGGCGCACCTGGATCGTGCTGCGCGCCGACCCCGAGTTCACGCGCAAGTCGTCGCAGCGCCGCGAGTCCGGGGTTGCCGGGCTTGCGCGGTACCTGGTGTCCTCGGCCACCCGGATCGCGGATCAGTTGGCCGGCAACGGAATCGACGCTCGCCCTGCGCGCAGTTTCGACGATCTCGACCGGGCCACCGAGATCAGTTTCGAGCGTGAGACGTGGTCGGCGATCAAGGGCCGCAGCACGTTCACCGCGGCCTACACCGCGCCGGGCGGACCTGACGTGTGGTGGTCGGCGCGCGCCGACCATACGATCACCCGGGTCCGCATTCGGCCCGGTGAGGCCCCACGCTCGACGGTGCTGCTGACCACGTTGGCCAATCCCGCCACACCACGCGGCTTTTCGTGTCTGTTCGGCGGGCAGCGGGCGGCTCTGCACGGCATCAGCCCGGTCGGCGACCGCCACTACGAGCTGCCGATCGGGTCGGCGGGGGTGCTGGTCGGTGAGACCGCCGACCGCTACCCCGCCTACATACCGTTCGACGACGTTGACGTGAGCATCAACCTCGGCGACTCCCGGCTGTTCACCCAGTTCATCGTGCGGTCGGCGGCGGCAGGTGCCGTGGTCACCCTGACGCCGCAGTTCAACGAGTTCGCCGGATACGTCAACGCCAGGATCGGGGACGAGGCCAAGGTGGCGTGGCCGCATGCGACGACGTACTTGAGCCCGCACCCCGGCCTCGGCCGGGTGATGTTGCGCAACAACTACATCGAGACGCCCCGTCATCGCCAATTGCCGATAAGGCTGATCAATCCGCGCGAGGAAAGCCGCTACCAGATGGTCCTCGAGGGCTGAGCCGACATGCGGGCGCAGGGGTAGCGATGGGCGAGATCCAGCGGGTCGAACCGGCGGAGCTCACCAAGCAGTCCGCAGAGATGCACGGGACGCAGTGGCACAACCCCGTAACCGAAGCGGTGGTGCCGCCGGATGCGCTGCCGTCCTCGGCCGCCGCGGTCGCCAACCTGAACGCGAACGCGCAGTCGCTGATGGAGTTTCAGCGGTGGGCCGAGACGGAGAACCAGCGCATCGCCGAGATGCTGCAGATCGCCGCCGACGCCTACACCGAGGTCGACGAAACCTGCGGGCGAGCCATCGAGAACCCCAACCGACGGGCAGCGGTCGAGGCGATCGCGGTGCCCGCCCCGGCGACGCCGCCGCCCGCGCTTCCCCATCCGGTCGGCACTCCGCAGCCACTCGATGCGGGCGGCTACAGCGACGTGCACGAGACGCAGGCTGACCTGGTCGCCGGGGACAACGGTGCATCGCTGAAAATGGCCATGCTGCAATGGGGTCTGGCCAGTACCCGGGTCAGGGACGCCGCGCCGCGGCCGCCCAGCGGCGACTGGGAGGGCCGGGCCGCCGACGCCGCGTACGCCAGGATGGCCGAATTCAGCGGCTGGCTGGAACAACTCGCCGAGGGCTGGCACGACCTCGCGGAAGCGGCGGCGAAAATCATTGCGGCACATGACGCCGCGAAGGCCGAGCATGCGGGCATCCACACCGAGTACGTGGAGTTGGAGACCCGGCTGCGTGAGCTCGCGGCGCAGACGACGGTGGGCAACTCCGTCGCGACCTCCAACGAGAT
This sequence comes from Mycobacterium sp. 852014-52144_SCH5372336, assembly GCF_001665615.1. Classification (NCBI taxonomy): domain Bacteria; kingdom Bacillati; phylum Actinomycetota; class Actinomycetes; order Mycobacteriales; family Mycobacteriaceae; genus Mycobacterium; species Mycobacterium sp. 852014-52144_SCH5372336. The sequence goes on along the minus strand of NZ_LZSW01000042.1, from coordinate 97,072 downwards.
GGCCACGATCCAGAAGCGGCTGCAGGAGCTGCAGCAGCGGTCCGACGACGTGCGCCAGGACTATGCGAGCGGCGCGACCTTCTCACCCGTGCGGCCCGCGATGCCGTCCAGCTCCGACGCCGACAGCGCCGCAATCGTCGGTGGCCCCGGTGCGCAAACCGGCGGCGGTCGCGCGGCTATGGCGTCGTACGGCCCGCAGCGGTCCGGGACCGCGGACCGGGCCGAGGGTGCGGCGCGCCCGGGTGGCGCTTCTGCCGGAGGTCGCGCGCCAGCCGGCGGTGGTGCGCCGTCGGGTGGCGGTGCGCCCTCGGGCGGTGGTACGCCGTCGGGCGGCGGTGCGCCGGCTGGGGCTGCGGCATCGGGCCCGAAGTCGACCGATCCGCGAGTGCGCCCCGCTGCTGTCGGCGGTGCCGGAGGGGGCGGCGGAAGAGGCGGTGGCTCCGGCGGCGGTGGCATGCCTGCGACGCCGATGTCGGCCCCGGTAACCGCGGAGACGGTCGCGCCCGCCCCGACCATGCCTGCCGCGGCGGGCGGCGCGCCGGGATCATCGACGGACGGCCGCGCGGGTACGCCCATTGCCGGCGGTATGGCCCCGATGGCGCACGGTGCCGGCGCCCAACAGGGCAAGGAAAAGCGGCGCGATCCCCGAGTCACGCCCGACGAGGACCTCTACACCGAGGAACGGCCGTGGACCGAGGCGGTCGTCGGCAATCGCAGGCGCAGGGCGGTCACCGACGGCGAGAGCCGAGACGACGCGTGAGCGACGATATGCACCCCGACGTCGCCGCCGTGTTGCGGCAGGCGCAGCAGTTGCAGTCGCTCATGGACGACCAGCTGGACCGGATGAACTCTCAAACCTTCACCGGCACTGACGAATTCGACACTGTACGAGTGACGTTGGACGGTCACCACCAGCTGACGGGCGTGGTCATCGAGGACGGTCTGCTCGGTCTGGGTGTCGAGGAGGTCCAGAAGCGGCTCAACGAGGCGCTGGACTCCGCGACGGCCGCGGCCACCGCGTCGCTGGAGGCCGACCGGGACCGGATCGACGCCGCCGTCGCCGACATCACCGACGGGAACGGCTAACGTACACCCTCTTTCGCATACACCACGCGTAACACGTGGGCCACCTCCGGCCCCATCACCGTGTCGGCGAGTTCACAGAAGGTGGCCACGAACTGCGGCCCGTGCGGCGGCGCCGCCTCGCACAGGTGGTGTGCGATCTCGTGCAGCACCACCAATTCGCGCAGCGCCCAACGGGTCCGGACTTCGGGCACCGCGATGACGGCGCCATCGTCATCGAGTTCGTAGTGAGCGGCGCTGGCTCCGCGCCTGGGCCGCACGCCGAGCGGGGCCACCCGTGGCCAGCGTCGCCGCACGGCGGGCATCGCCAGTACCTCGTCGACATAACGCTGCACCGACTCCACCGACGCGAACCGTGCCTCGGGCGGCAGGGTCAACGAGGTCCCGAAGAAGTCGATGGCCCGGTTGCCGTGCTCGGCGGCCCGGTCGAACAACGTCCGGACGAACTCCTCCGCGGCGTACACCTTCGCCCTCTGGGTGTCGCGCGGCGTCACGTCTCCCCGGAGGCGCGGCGCCCATTCCCGGGCAGCGCCGAACGCGCATTGGCGATTTCCGGGCTGGGCCCGAGCCTGGCCTTGCGGCCCGCGCGGTCACCGGCACGGCGGGCGGCCGAGGAGTAGCCGGCCGTCGCGCTGGTCGCCCGCCACGTCCCGCGCGCCTCGGAGGTTTCGCGATAGAAGTCGCGCAACTCGAGGTCCTTGTCCCGCAACGCGATCGCGGTGCCCGGCCGGCTGTCGCGGCTGTTCGTGGCCTCCCGGCGTGCTTCCTCCCGCGCCTCGACCAGTCGCTGGCCGATGCGGGCGCCGAACGCCAACTGGAAGTTGATTCGCGCGGTGATGGTCGGCGTGGGACGGTGGGCGCCCGACTCGATGTAGGCCTGCGAGGCCCTGACCATCTGCATGACCAGGCCCGCGTACAGCGCATGGCTGGCGTCGATGTCCTCGGGAAATCCGTAGGCGTAGACGAATGTCGAGTTCGACGCGACATCGCATTTCACGTCGTTGGCGTGCGCGATCACGGTGAACAACTGCACATACGTCCGCAGCCCTCGGGTGCCCGCGTTGCCGATCGTGATCGTGCGCTGCACCGGCATCTGCGCCTTCGTGCGCTGATCGGAGTGCGACCGCGCCACCGCCAGGTCGATGGAGGTGGCCGTCGCCAACCGCTGCGCCGCGGCCATGAACGCCTCCGCCTCGTGCGCGTTGTCGGTGCCCTCGGCCTGCCGCAGCAGTGCGGCGATGCGGGCCAGCATCTTGTCGTCACTCATGGCGCCAGATTAGGGCTGCTCGGCGACAAAGCGGTCCACCGCTTCGACAACCTGTGAAGAAAGCGGATCTTGGGAGGCGTAGTTGGCGACGTTGTCGCTCGGGTCGTCACGCAGCACGTGGTTGACCCCTTTGAGCTCCACGACCGTCAGCGCGGTGTGCCCAAGCGCGTCCGCGAGGGGTCGGATCGAGTCGCACGACGCCTGCGCGTCGGAGTCCGAACAGGTCAACAGCACCGGTGTGCCCGCAGGCACCTTGGCTGCCAGCGTCAGCGGGTCGATCTTGTCGGCTTCGACGACCGCGTTGACGTTGCCCGGGTTCAGCATCGCGCCCAGGCCCTCGGGCAGGTTCGCAGGCGCCGTCCCCGTGGTCCGGACCTGCTCGACGGCCGCCAGCCACGCGGACAGGGTCTCTGCAGCGCCGCCGGCGCGCACCCGGTTGGTGATCATGTCGAGGTAGCGGCCGGGCAGCGGTTGAAAGAGGCCGAGCGCGTGGATCTTTGGAGCACCGGCGTCGGTGTCGCCGGCCAGCGTCATCGCGTGGATGGTGCCTTCGCCCACCGCATAGACCGAGATGCGGGAGTCGTCGGTCCGCGACTGATCGGCCAGGTAGCGCACCGCGGCCTTCGCGCCCGTGGTGTAGACCGAACTGACCACCTCGGTGGGCCGCTGCGCGTACGGGCCGAGGCCGGTCTGGCCGGTGCCGACCTTGTCGTAACGCAGGCTGGCCACGTCGCGGTCCGACAACAGTTCGGCGAGTTGGCGCATGTTCCCGACCGGCCCGGCGACCTGGTTGTCGCCGTTTCGGTCCGTGGCGCCGCTCTCGGAGATCAGCAGCGCGGCGGGCCCCACCGTGTCGCCGGTCTCGTGCCGGTATGTGCCGTGGATGGTCAGGTCGTCGGCGGTGAAGGTGACGTCCTCGTCGACCCACTGCACGTCGCCCGAGGCCGAACATCCCGACAGTACGACGATCAGTGAAAGCGCCCCCGCGACAACTGCTTTCAAAGCTTGGCCTCGATCCACGAGGTGACGTCGTCGAGCACCAGGTCACGCTCGGGCTCGTTGAACACCTCGTGGTAGAGCTCGGGATAGACCTTCAGGTGCGCATCGGTCGATGCGACACACGCCAGCAGGTGGCGGCTGCCCGCGACAGGAATGAGCTTGTCCTGTTCGCCGTGCACCACCAGCAGCGGCGCGGTGAGCGCGGACGCCCGCTGCGGCATCGTCTCGCCGACCTTGATCAGCGCCTTGGCCACCCCGGCGGGGAGCTTCCCGTGGTGCACCATCGGGTCGGCCATGTACGCGGCCACGACATCGGGGTCCCGCGACACCGCTTCGGTGGGCAGTTGCTCGACGGGGAGGCCCGGCAGGATGCTGCCGACGACCTTGGCGACCGTGATCATGGCCGGTGACACCGCGTCGTGGGCGTAGACGGCGGGCCCCGACAGCACCATCGCGGTGTAGTCGTCGGGGTGCTCGACGCCGTAGGTGAAGACGACGCCGCCGCCCATGCTGTGGCCGAGGACGATGCGCGGCAGCCGGGGGTGCTCGTCGGCGACGATCGTCACCAGGGTTCCGAAGTCGCCGGTGTACTCGCCGATGTTGCGGAGGTAAACCCGTTTGCCATCGGAGCGCCCGTGGCCGCGCAGGTCGAGCGCGTAGGTGAGCAGGCCGGCCTGGCCGAACCGCTGCGCGACGTGGTCATACCGGCGGGCATGCTCGGCGTATCCGTGGCACAGCACGACCGCGCCGCGCGGATCCCCCTCGGGAGTCCACACGTCGTAGACGATGCGCACACCGCCGATACCGTCGAAGCTGCGTTCGCTGCGGGTCGTGGTCACGCAGCGAGACTATCCGTTGTCGGACCCACTGATTAAGCTCGGCGGCGTGACGGTCCTGGCCCACGATGTCGACGACAGCAGCGCCGAGGATGCCTTCCTGGCCGATGCCCAACGGTATCGCCGTGAACTACTCGCGCACTGCTACCGAATGACCGGTTCGCTGCACGATGCCGAGGATCTGGTGCAGGAGACCTATCTGCGGGCGTGGAAGTCGTTCAAAGGCTTCGAGGGCAAATCGTCGGTGCGCACGTGGCTGTACCGGATCGCCACCAACACCTGCCTGACGGCGCTGGAGAGCAGGCAGCGCAGGCCGCTGCCGACGGGCCTCGGGGCCCCGAGTTCCGATCCGCTCGACGACATCGTCGCCCGCGAGGAGGTGCCGTGGCTCGAGCCGCTGCCCGATCAGGCGGTTGACCCGGCCGACCCGTCGGTCATCGTGGGCTCTCGCGAATCCGTGCGGCTGGCATTCGTCGCGGCTCTTCAGCACCTCTCACCGCGGCAGCGCGCTGTTCTGGTGATGCGCGACGTGCTGCAGTGGAAGGCGTCCGAGGTCGCCGCGGCGGTCGGCGCGTCGACGGCAGCGGTGAACAGCCTGCTACAGCGGGCGCGTGCGCAGCTGGACGCCGTCGGCCCGAGGGAGGACGACGAGCTGCGCGCGCCGGAGTCGCCGGAGGCCCAAGACCTGCTGACGCGCTATATCGCAGCGTTCGAGAGCTACGACGTCGACAAGCTCGTCGAGTTGTTCACCGCGGATGCCGTGTGGGAGATGCCGCCGTTCGACGGCTGGTACCAGGGCCCGGAGAACATCGTGGCTCTGTCGAAAACGCACTGCCCTGCCGAAGGGCCCGGGGATATGCGGTTCATCCGGACCACGGCCAACGGTCAGCCGGCCGCGGCGTTGTACCTGCTCAACCGGGAGACCGGGGTTCACGAAGCCTTCCAGCTCCATGTGCTCGAAGTGACGGCCGGCGGCATCGCGCATGTCGTGGCGTTCCACGCCACGACCTTCGCCCCCTTCGGGTTCGCCGACACCGCGTGACCTAGGGCTTGCGGCCCAGCGCGTACTCGTCGATGCTCAGGCCCGCCTTTTCCGCTTCGGCACGCTCATAGGCGATGTCGTGCCGGTAGCCGAGCACGACGCTGGTGATCAACGCGATCGAGATTACCCCCTCGGCGATGAAGAACGCCGCGAAGTCGATGAGCGAGCCGATCGGCGGGCCGCCGGGCACGGCGTTGCGCAGAGGGATCAGCGCGAACAGGATCGCCGCCATCATCGAGCAGGCCGGCAGGACAAGACCTCTGCGCCACCGCAGCGCGTAGTAGGACGCCGTGACGGCGGCCGCGGCCAACCCAAGCATGAGCAGCATCACGAACACGGCGAACACCAGCGTCGGGGCGCTGCGGTGCAGGAAAAGATCCGCGTCGACGCTGTCGCCTTCGACGTCCGGGTCGGGGCCCAGCGCGACCCGGAAGAACGAGTCGTTGTTGAACACGGTGAGCGTCGTGGGCAGCGCGGTGCCGTCGTCGGCCGCGATGTTGAGCCCCAGGAAGGCGCTGTAGCGATCGAAGGGGTAGTCGGTCGGGATCCCGACCATCCCGAACTTCTGCTCGATGACGGGCACGGTCTCTCCGCTCGGCAGGTTCACCGAGGGGTTGGTGAAGGAATTGCTCAGCAGCTTGGTGTCCAGGTTCAGATGGCCGTCTTCATCGGCGTACTTCCCGTTGGCCTCGACGTCGGTGATCGTCGCCGCCACCGTCGTCGTCTCGGTGTCCACCCGGTTCACCCACACGGTGAGGTCGATCCGGTCGGGCTTGTCGAAGTCGCCGAGCTGCAGACCGTCCTCGGCCCAGTGCCTGCTGGACGCGTACAGCGCGAGGTTGCCCGCCATCAGCAGCACCAGCGCCACAGCGAAGACCGCAAATGCCCGCACAGCGCGCCATCGCGGCGAAGGTGTGCTCATCGCGGGCAGCGTATTACGAAGGTGCGCCCCAAAGCGGCTCGACGCGCAGCCAGCCGGCCGACAGCGGTGCCTGCGATGGGCCGAAGCCCTCATCTGCGCAGTTCACAGCGGAGTTGACACCTGTTCTGCAACGTGTTCTATAGTCAGCGGCCATGAAGACCAAGGGCGCGCTGCTGTGGGAGCTCAACTCACCGTTTTCCATCGACGAGATCGAGATCGGTGACCCCGTCGCCGACGAGGTACAGATCCGCCTGCACGCCGCCGGCATGTGCCATTCGGACTACCACCTGACCACCGGCGCCACCCCGATCGGGCTGCCTGCGCTCGGCGGGCACGAGGGCGCCGGCGTCATCACCAAGGTCGGCAAGAACGTCACCGGCCTCGAGGAGGGTGACCACGTCATCCTCGCATTCATCCCGGCGTGCGGACAATGCGCGCCCTGCCTCAAGGGCCACCGCTCGCTGTGCGACCGCGGCGCGGTACTGCTCGGCGGCAAGGCGATCGCCGACGGCACCTCCCGGGTGCATGTGGGTAGCATCGAGGTCTCGCCGATGAACCTGCTCGGCACGTTCGCGCCCCACATGACGGTGCACAAGGACTCCGTCGTCAAGATCGACAAGGACATTCCGTTCGAGTCGGCCGCCCTGCTGGGCTGCGCGGTCCCGACGGGCTTCGGGTCGGCCACCAACGTGGCCGAGGTGAACCCGGGTGAGACCGTCGTGATCGTCGGCGTCGGCGGCATCGGCATGAGCGCACTGCAGGGCGCCGTCATCGCCGGGGCCCGCCACGTCGTCGCGATCGACCCCAACGAGTGGAAGCGCGAACAGGCGATCAAGTTCGGCGCCACCCACGTCTACCCGTCGATGGCCGAGGCGATCGCACCGGTCATCGACCTCACCCATGGCGTGATGGCCGACAAGACGATCATCGCCGTCGGGGACATGAAGGGCGAGTACATCGAAGAGGCACTGACGCTGACCACCAAGACGGGCACCTGCGTCGTGACGGGCATGGGCTCGATGATGGACGTCGACGTCAAGCTCAACCTGTTCCTGTTCACGATGTTGCAGAAGACGTTGAAGGGCAACATCTTCGGCGGCGGCAGCTCGCACATCGAGACCCCGAAGCTGGTCGGCCTGTACAAGTCGGGCTTGCTGAACATCGACGACATGGTCACCAGGACCTACCGCCTCGAGGACATCAACTCCGGCTATGCGGACATGCTCGACGGTAAGAACATCCGCGGCGTCGTCACCTACGACGAGGCGGACTGGTAGCCAGCCGGTCCAGCACCGCGTTCAAAACGTCCTCGAACGCCTGAAGCTGTTGTGGTGTCAACCCCTCGAACACCGTGCTGCGCACGAGTTCTGCGTGCCCCGGAGCAGCCCTCTGCAGCGCTCCGAGCCCACCGTCGGTGATCGATACGCTGGCGCCCCGCCGGTCGTCGTCGCTGCCGTGCCGCTCGAGCAGTGCGCGCCCGCGCATCCTCCGCAGCTGGTGTGACAACCTGCTCTGCTCCCACCCGAGCGCCTCGGCCAGGTCGTTGATGCGCTGCGGACCGCGCTCGGTTAGCGCGACGAGGACCTCGTAGTCCGCCAGCGACAGCTCGCAGTCACGTTGCAGTTGCCGGTGCATGGCCGTCTGCAGACGGCTCGTGACCGTCAGGTACTTCCGCCAGACCTCTTGTTCGCGCCTCGTCAGCCACACGGAATAGATGACACATCATCTATGTTGTCGCGTCCAGTAGCCCCCTTTAGGCTGGGCGCCGAGCGAGAGGTAAGCCATGACCGCCCCCACCGTCGACATCCGCCGGGCAGACAACCGCGCGAAGACCGCGATCTCCTGGCTGGACTCCAAACACTCGTTCTCCTTCGGCAGCCACTACGAGCCGGACAACACCCATCACGGCCTGCTGCTGGTCAACAACGACGACCGGGTAGCACCGGGTACCGGATTTGATACCCATCCGCACCGCGACATGGAGATCGTCACCTGGGTGTTGTGCGGATCGCTGGTGCACCAGGATTCCACCGGCCACTCCGGCGTGATCTATCCCGGTCTGGCACAACGGATGTCGGCCGGTCGCGGCATCCTGCACTCCGAGAAGAACGACTCATGGACCTTGACGGGCACCGAATCCCACAGTGAGCCTGTGCATTTCGTCCAGATGTGGGTGATCCCCGACGAGTCGGGAATCGAGCCCGGCTATCAGCAACTCGAGATCGATGACGAACTGCTGCGCGGCGGTCTGATCACGATCGCCAGCGGTATGCCTGAACACCGGGACCACACCGCAATCTTCATCCACAACAAGTACGCCGCCCTACACGGAGCGCGGATGCGGGCCGGCGACAGCGTCGAGTTGCCGCACGCCCCGTATCTCCACCTGTTCGTGCCTTGCGGCGAGGTCACGCTCGAGGGCGCGGGCCCCTTGGGTGAGGGCGACGCCGTTCGTTTCACGGGTACGGGTGGCCAGCGCGTCACCGCCACGACGTCGGCCGAAATTCTGGTCTGGGAGATGCATGCGAGTTTGGCTGCGGCATAACGCGATCGCCTGCATGGCAGGTGTGCTGCTGGCGACGGGCTGTTCGTCGGATTCCGGGCGAGCGCCGGCGCCGGACCCGCCCCCGAGTGAACCCTCGGCCACCGCGGAAGCGACCTCGGAGCTGTCCGAGGTGACCGTCGCCGTCGACCCTTCCCTGGCGCAGGCGCCGTTCGATGAGCCGCGTCAGGCGCTCGTTCCCGCCGGTTGGTCGATGGCGGTGTGGGCGCGCGTCCCGAAGGCGAGGCTGGCCGCGTGGGCACCTGACGGCGCGCTTCTGGTGTCGCAGCCCAGCACGGGCGAGGTGTTGCGGCTGCAGCCCACCGATGCGCAACCCCGCCAGTCGACCCTGCTCTCAGGACTCGACCAACCGCACGGGCTCGCGTTCGCAGGTGACACGCTCTACGTCGCCGAAAGCGACCAGGTCGACGCCTACACCTACGCCGAAGGCGCGGCCACCGATCGGCGCACCCTGGCGGGGGATCTACCGGACGCGGGAAGTCCGGACCTGCGCGGCGCGTATGCCCACGCCCTCAAATCAGTCGCGATCGGCCCCGACGGCAGCGTTTACTTCTCGATTGGCTCGACGGGCAACATCACTGCCGCCGATCGCGACGCCGATCCGCCGCGCGCCACGATCATGCGGGTCCCGCCGGGCGGTGGCCCCGCCGAGCCGTTCGCGACCGGGGTCCGCAATGGGACCGGCCTGGCGATCGCGCCGGACGGAGCGGTGTGGACCGCCGTCAACAACCGCGACAACATCGCCGACCCGCAGACCGGCGAGGTCCGCCAGGATTACGTAAGCCTGCATCCGCCGGAATCGGTGGCGCGACTGACGCCAGGGCGCGAACTGGGCTGGCCCTTCTGCAATCCCGACGGTGGCCCGGCGCGGCTGCCGTTGATCCGCGACGTACAGACGAACGCCGACGGCAGCCGCCTCGACTGTGCGGCCCTGCCGCCGATCGAACAGAGCCTCGGCGCGCATGCCGCCCCGCTCGGAATGAGCTTCACCGACGGCGTGCTACCGGCCCCGTACTCCAGCGGCACCCTCGTCGGCGTGCACGGGTCGTGGAACCGGGAGCCGCCGTATGCCCCCGAGGTGGCGTTCTTCGGCTGGCGCAACGGCGAACTCGCCGACAAGCAGACGCTGGTCGGCGGGTTCCAGTCCGAAGACGGCTCGCGGTGGGGCCGACCGGTCGCCGCGGTGGTCGGGCCCGACGGCGCCGTCTACATCACCGACGACTACGCCGACGCGGTCTACCGGTTGGCCCCGCCGGGGCGTTAGCGGACCGCCGTGCCGCGCGTGGTCCCCGACCGCCGGCCGGTAATTCCGACGTAGATCGCGATCAGCACGATCGCCACGATGATGCCGACAAGGAACGGGATGACCTCCCAGCCGCCGTTCGCGTTTGTGTAGCCGAGCGAGTAGGTCAGCCAGGACCCGAGGAATGAGCCGAGGGCACCCAGAACGATCGTCATGATCACACCGATGTTCTGCTTGCCCGGCATGATGAGCCGCGCGAGCGCACCCACGATCAGACCGACGATGAGCGCGCTGAGGATGGTTCCGATCATTTCTGCTCCCTGTTCGTTGTCTGCCGCAGGCCGATTACCCGTTAACCCCGGTTTCAACGCGCAGGCACGATGAGACCGGATCGTGATGCCGCTGTGACGCAAGTTGACGGTGTTCACGGTGAGATTGATGATGTCACCGTTCCATCGTCGTATTTGGGAGCCTCACGTGTCGGCGCGAACAGCAAACATCAGACGCTTCGCGACAGCGGCCGCGGCGCTGTTGCTGTGCGCGGTGCTGTCTGCGGTCTTGTCCATGGCCCCCGCCGCCAATGCCGCCGGCGCACGCGAGAAACTCGCCACCGCGATCGCCAACACCCGAGGGTCCTATCTCGTTTACAACTTCGGCGGTGGCCATCCCGCCCCGATGCTCAACGCGGGCGGCGGCTGGTACGAGACCACCAGCGGCGGGCGCCTGATGATCATCAAGGCGGCCTCCACCCGGCTTGCGCCGCGTCTGCTGGTCGACTCGCACCGGGGTTATCAAGCGCGTTGCGAACGCGATCCCCGCGCCCGCACCGGGGAGGGGCTGTTGCAGGCGTCGGAGATCTTCACTCCGTTGCAGGCCTGGCAGGCGCTCGGACAGCCGACGATCGCGATCAACGCCAACTTCTTCGACGTGCGCGGCCAACGAGGCGGCTCGTGGAAGTCCACCGGATGCAGTTCACCGCTGGGCGCCTACGTCGACAACACCCGCGGCCAGGGTAAGGCGAACGTGGCGGTGACCGGCACCGTCGCCTATGCGGGTAAACAGGGGCTGTCCGGCGGCAACGAGCACTGGAAAGCGCTGTCCACCATGATCCTTCCGGTGGGCGGTGCGCCGTATGTGGTGCCGCCCGCCAGCCCTGACGACTACGACGCGGCTTCGCCGGTGGTACAGCGGCTGGTGGACGACGGCGTGCGGTTCGTCGCGGTCGCCGGTATCGGCCTGCTCGCGCCGGGCGACACCGGTCAGCTCAACGACGGCGGACCGAGCGCGGCGCGCACCGCGCTCGCATACTCCAAGGACAAGGACGAGATGTACGTCTTCCAGGGCGGGAGCTACACCCCCGACCAGATCCAGGATCTGTTCCGCGGGTTGGGCAGTGACACGGCGATCCTGCTCGACGGTGGCGGTTCGTCGTCGATCGTGCTGCGTCGAGACACCGGCGGCATGTGGACCGGCGCGGGCGTGCCCCGCGGATCCTGTGACACCCGGCAGGTGCTGTGCGATTCACGCGAACGCGGACTACCGAGCTGGCTCGCGTTCAACTAAACCGTCCACATCAAGCCGCGGCGCTGCTGGACCCCTCACCGGATGTGCCGGAGGTGGTGCCGGACGTGCTGCTGCCGGCGTCTCCGGTGGTCGCGCTCGGAGAGTCGTTGTCCGGCTTGGCATGTCGCGGTGACGATCCCGGTACCGCCTTGACCGGCTCACCGTTGTCGGGCTTGGCGTGCTTCGGCCCGGACTTGGCGCCGGTGTTCGGACTGAACTTGTTGCCCGGCTTGTAGCCCTTCTTCGTGTCATCGTCCTTGTCGCCGGTCGTGGTCTCCCCGGCCTTCGTTTCTCCGGTCTTGGTTTCTCCGGCCTTCGTTTCTCCGGCCTTCGTTTCTCCGACCTTGGTGTCATCGGCGGTGGTCTTATCGGCAGGGGTCTCGGAGGTCTTGGAGTCCTGGATCTTGGTGCCCGTCTCGCTCACCGTGGTTTCGCCGTCGCCCTCGGCGGCCTTCACGTCCTTGGTCGCGGTCTCTTCAATGCCGACCGCTTCCTCTACGGGCTTCTGAACGACCGCCTCGGCTTTGAGCTTGTCTGCGACCTTGTCTTCGGCCTCGTTTGCGACGACGTCGTCGACTGCCTCCTCGCCCTCCGGTTCGTCGGTCACGAGGGTGAGCATCCGCGCGCCGGAATCGGGCAGGTCGGTCGGCGAGGGTAGTTCGCCCTCCTCCTGCGCGGTGTCCGGGAGAAGTTCCTCGGTGGCCTCCTCCAGCGCCTCATCGACGATGTCGGTCAGCACACTGGTTGGCGTTGTACCCCAGAGGGATCCGCCCGTGAGGAACCTGAGCAGACTGGTCAGGACGTTCGGCGTGCCTACGGTCGGGTTGCCGTTGAAGAACTCCTTGAAGATGCCCTGAACCAACTGGTTGAAGATGACGCCCGGCACCTGGGCCCAGTCAACGTTGGGGAACGACATGAACGGCGTCGGGTCGCCGGCCTCGTCCAGTGACCGCTCGTAACCGCCCGTCTGCGGGTTGTAATAGACGTCGGTGTAGCCGAGGTTCACCAGGCTGGTCAACGCCGGCGCAAGCGCGTTGGCCACCATGCTGAACGGGTTGTAGCGCGCGACCCCTCCGAGCGTGACGAGGTTGAGCACGTCGGCGGCAAGATATAGCGGTTCGAGCAGCGGCAGGGTTGCCGAGCGCAGCGTGAGATAGAGGTTGACCGCGAGCGGATCGCCGTTCCGGATGCGCTCCGCGAGATCGTCGAGCTCCAGCAGCTGCTGGGGGTCGAGCGTGACGCCGCGAAGCATGTAGGTCGGAAGCAGGCCCGCAAAGAGGTTGTTGGCCAACGAGAAAGGGTTCGGCCACGCGGCGAAGTCGCTCAGCATGTCGTACTGAACCGTCGCGTCGAGCTTGATCGGGATCAGGTTCGCACCGCCGACGGAGAGGCCGGTGCCGGGCAGCGGGGTGCCCCCGCTGTAGGAGGCTTCGGTCTCTGGGGTCACCGTCTTGATGCCCGCCAGGCCGAACAGAGGATAGAAGCGGGCGAACATTCCGCCGTTGGCGCGCCCGGGATTGCGCAGCAGGATCATCGGGAGGATGGTGATGCTACCCAGGAGCGGATGCTCGGCGGCGTTGTCCCCGCCCGGTTGATTCACCAGGTCGGCGACGATTCGCTCGTATGCCGCCCCGGCGGAGAAGGCGCCGAGCCCCATGCTCAGGACCACCGGCACCCGGACCTCGACGGCGTCGATGTCGGGGATGGGGATGTCGAGCAGGTCCAACACCGGATTCAGGATCTCCAGCTCGCGCAGCACTGACTCGAGGCTGACTTCCACGTCGAGGTACGGGGTCTTGTTGACCTCCTCGGCGATGGCGCGCGGCAGGCCAGGCACCCAACCGAGGTCGACTCCCAACAGCTTGAGCACGGTGAACACCGGGCCCGCGGTGATCACGTTGACCGGTCCGGGCAGGTTGGAGAGGTTGAACGGATCGCTGAGGTCGAGGCCGAGCAGACCGAACAGGCCGCCGATGGTTTCCGGCAGCGAGCCTGCCAGCAGGTTGCTGAGCTGCTGTTCCACGTCGGGGGTGAGTATCCCAAGGGGATCGATGAGTGCGCCCACGACTCCCGGTACGTCGATCGGTATCGCGCCGACAACGTCAGCGAGCAAACCTGGCGGTATCTCACCCAGCACCCCGCCGAGCAGGTTGTTCAGCACCGACTCCGGGTCGGCGCCGGCCGCCTGTGCCAGCACGGCGAGGTTGAAGTTCTCGACTACCAGCCGGATGAGCACCTCTGCGGCGACCTGGCCGAGGTCGTAGACCGCCGGACCGAGGCCGAACGTGAGGTCGGGGATCTCATCGGGTCCGGGCCACTGATTCACCGCCGCGGCCAGGTTGACGTGGGTATCTACGAGAGTCTTCGCGTCGTCGCTCGGCTCGGGCAGGGGTGCGGCGCCGACCGTGAGCGCCGTCGCCGTCGCAGTGGCCGCGCCGATCGCCGCGATCTTCTTGGAGGTGCGGCTGCGTTTGCCATGCCTGCCGTGTCTGCCAGCCACTGATCCGGTCCTTTCGAACGAAACAGCAATTTACGTGACCGTAACAGGCAGGCTCTCACGAGACTACAATTTGAGCAAATTTGTTGCCTTGGACAGTAAGCTAACTTATCGAAATTGATAGCCCAGCCAGCGCATTTACTGAATCACCCGGCAAGGGCGCTGCGTGCCGCCGCCGACGTTTGCCGTGCGTAACCGCCTCCGAATAGGACGACGTGGGCTAACAGCGGATAAAGCTGATGCAATCCGACTCGGCCGCGCCATCCCGCCCGCAACTCCCGCACGGATTGGTAGCCGCCGATCACCTCGTCGAAGTGGGGACAGCCGAACAGCGCGAGCATCGCCAGATCGGTCTCACGGTGACCGCCGTGGGCGGCGGGGTCGATCAGCACCACGCCGTCCGGTGTCCACATCACGTTGCCGCTCCACAGGTCGCCGTGCAGGCGGGCCGGTGGATCGTCGTCGTCGAAGGCGCCGTCTTCGCACTTGGCCATCACCGTGTCGATGACCGCGCGGCACTCCGCGTCCAGTCGATCGCCCGCGGCGCGGGCCATCGGCGCCAACCTCTCGCGTGCATAGAAGGCGCCCCATCGCTCATGTCCCGTCAACGACATGGGTAGCGGTGCATGCATCGGCCCGAAGAACCCTGGTCCCTCCCATCCGTCCGGCGCCGCGCCGAACTCCGCGGCGCCTGCGTCGTGCGTGCGCGCGAGTCGGCATCCGAACTCCCGCGCCGCGGATTGGGTCGGGGCTACGGTCTGCAGCTCTTCCAGGGTGAGGCTGGTGTCGTCGTAATCGAGCACGGTCGCACACGGGACACCGTCGTGGGCGGCTGAAAGCCATTGCAGCCCAGCGGCTTCACACGCGAAGAAGCCTGCGGGCGCGGAGGCGTTGCGCTTGACGAACTCCCTCATCGGTCAGGGCTGGCCGGACACCCGGCGCAACACTGCGTCGCGCACCCGGGTCGGCAACCTCGGAACCACGGCAACCTGCAGCTTGGGCCCCAGCCCCACCACATAACGAGGTCGCGGGCGGCGCGCGGTGAGCGCCTCCTCGACCACGGCGGAGACCTTCTCGGTAGGAACGGCCATCCGTTGGGCAACCGGCACCATCTTCTTCATCCCCGCGATGTGTTTGGCGTACAGCGCGCGGTGCTCCGGGGAAAGGGCGGCCTCGGCTTCGAGCACCATGGTGTCGGCGGTACGCCACATGTCGGTGTCGGTCTGCGCCGGTTCGACGACGACGACGGGTATCCGCCACGGCTGCAACTCCATCCGCAGGGCGTCGGCCGCGGCCTCGAGCGCGAACTTGCTCGCGGCATACGCTCCGAGCAACGGCATCGACAGCCTGCCGTTGACGCTGGAGATGAACACGATCCGGCCGCGCGATTCCCGCATCCGCGGCAGTACCGCCCGGGTGACCGCGAGCTGGCCGATCACGTTGATCTCCAACTGCTTTCGCCATTCATCGGACGTCACCGTCTCCATGGGCCCGCTGACGACCACCCCGGCGTTGTTGACCACAGCGTCCAGTCGCGCAGGCAAGACGTCGGCCAAGGCGGCGATCTGGCCGGCGTCGGTGACATCGAGGAGCACCGCCGAGATCCGGTGCGGATCCAGCGCGGTGACCGCCTCGGCATCGCGCTCGGTGCGGACACCGGCGATCACCTGCCATCCGCGGGCAGCCAGGTGCTCGGCGAGGGCCCTGCCGATTCCCCGTGACGCGCCGGTGACAAGTACCGAAGGCATGCGGCAAGACTAGCGGCCGCGCCGGTCCCCGACCCAGAACAAGATCCCGCTGAGCGCCACCAGTGCCGCGGCGAGCCCGATGATCGGCGCGACGGTGAAGCGGGTCATCGTCGCCCCCACGACCGCCCCACCGCACATCGTCAGAACCACGCTGTAGCGCAACTTCTCCCGTTCACCGGTGCCACCGGCCAACCGGCTGTCGAAGCCGATCCGCACGATGGTCGTCGTCAAGACCGTCGTCGACAACTCCTGGATGCCGAACTGCTGGGCGCTGGAATTCTGAACGCCGAACGCCACGGCGAGACCGGCGATGAGAAGCAGTTTCGTGTTGTCCTGATAGTCGAGCACTCCGGTCCCGGCGAGCACCGAAAGGGTCGCGAGCAGGACGACCTCGAAGGTCATCGTGATCGACAGCCAGCGGCGGACATCGGTGCCCAGGTGGCGGGTGAACCGGCCACTGGCCACCGCGCCAGCGACGAAGCCGACGAACGCGACCAGCGCGGCGGTCACGTCCACCCCCGAGTGCGGCACCAGCCAGAAACCCAGGAAGATCACGTTGCCGGTCATGTTCGCCACGAACACGTGGCCGAGTTTGAGCACGCTGACCGCATCCACCAGGCCGGTCGCGAAGGTCAACAGCAGCAGACAGGTGATCGTCAATCGTTGAGAGACAGGGGATTCGACAACCACGCGTCAACGTCCCGACTACAGCTGCGGTGTCAGGTCCAGCGACGTGATGGTCGACATATTCGTGATCAGCCACTTCGCATCGCGGCGTTCCATCGTCAACCGGTAGGACAGGTAGCGCAGCGAAGGGATGTTCTTGCTCATCGGGCTGGTCGCCACCGAGTTGGTGTAGACGATCGCGGTGGCCTCGTCGGGGGTCAGCGTCTCCACCGCCGCGCCCATCACCTGCGTGGTGTTGGTGACCTGCGCCTGTTTGTTCGTCGCGACGATCGCGTCAATGTACTTGCGGTACTCGTAGGCGAAGTCGCCACCGAGGAACGCCGCCGACCGCTCCGGCAACGTCTCCATATTGTCCGGCGTGTAGGTCCACAGCGTGGAGATCGCGCTGGCCGCGGTGCGAGCGACGTCGAGTTTGGTGTTGATCTCGGCTCGCTCCGACAAGTAGGGCTGCAGGGTCGACGCGGCGAACGCGGCAGCACCGACGAACAGGGCCGCGGCAGCGACGATCGCGGCGATGAGCCGCTTGCCCGCGGGCCGGTGCGGAGCGAACCGCACATCCTGCGGCGTGACCTCGGATTCGTCTGGGGCGCCCGGTTCCTCGGCGACGTCATCGGCCGCCGGCGATTCCGGCTCGGTGACTTGCGGTTTCGCCTCCTCGGTCGCGATCTCGGTGCCCCCGTCGTCGACACGCGCCCGGCCGCGGCGTTTCGCCTTGCCGACCGGCCGCGGCGCCGACGGCTCCGCTTCTTGCGCTTCCTCTGTTGCTTCCGTATCCGCCGCGGCGGCAGGGCCTTCCGTCTTGCGACGCCCGAAGAACCACCGACGCCGACGCGGTGCCGGGGTGGATTCCGCTGAGGAGTCGGTGGTCAGATCACCTGAATCAGCTGGCTGATCTTCCACTGCTGTCCTTCCTTGATAGTCGTTGCCACCCAACGACTTCCACTCTCGACCGTCGACTTGCCGTCTGGCGCCTTCTGGGAAACCTTGGTCGCGACCAGGATGTCGGCGCTGCCGTTGTCGTTCCACCGCTGCACGCCTGCGGCCAGCACGGTGCCGCTGGTCGGCTCCGCCTGCGCGACCTGGATCAGGATCTCGTTCTGCTTCTCCTTGAACATCTTCGCGAAATCGCCCGTGCCATTCGTGAGGATCCGTTCCACATAGGCGTTGGCGTTGAAGGGATCCAACGTCGTGTATTCGGTCATGAACTCACTGACGTACACCAGCGCGGCGTGGTCGTCGGCCACCGTGCGGCGGTCGTTCTCGTGGCTGACCAACATCAGCGAACCCGCCGTGATTGCGGCTGCCATGAGAAGCGAGGCGACGGCCGAGATGATCGGCAGCCCCCAGCGGCGGGGCGGCTTGGGCTCCACCTCGAAGAAGTCGCGCTCGTCGGCGTCGACCCTGCGCCGCGGACTCATTGGCCCTGCGCGTTCATCTGCGGCCGCTTCAACACGGTGAGCTTGGCGACGCGCCACTGCCCGTCACGGGACTTCTCGAACTCGACCTGGACGGTCGCCGTGATGAACTTCAACTCCTGGGGATTGTCGCCGCGCTGCCCCTGCATGGCCAGCAGCATCTCGGCCGCGTCCGGCGTCGCCTTCAGCACGGCGCTGCTCACCGCCCAGTATTCGTTCGAGCTGACACCGGCGTCCTGGCCGGCCTTCTGCTGGGCGATCAACTGCTCGCGGTAGCCGTCGGTGGTCAGCGACTGTGCACGCGCGAAATCCTCTGCCATGGTGTCGCGCTTGAAGCTGAGCATCTGTTCCACGATCCGAGGACCCTGTTCGGCGATCTGCTGCTTGGTCTCGTCCACCGCGCGTTCGTGCCGGTACACCACCCAATAGCTCACCCCGACCGCGGCTGCACAAGCCAGCGTCGCGACGGTCAGCACGATCGCGGTCAACTTCCGGATGTTGCGCTCCGGCGGTTGGACCGGACGCACCTCGGTGCGCACCAACAGGTCGGCGAAGGTCCGGCGGCGCCTATCCCACAACGGCCACAACCATCCGACGCACAGGGCGGCGGTGTCCAGGAGGTGAGCGACCTCGCGCAGCAGCAGCCGCCACACTCCCACCGGCGAACCGTCCCGTTTGCGGACCGCGAGCCCGAACAGCGCCCGCCCCAGCGAGAATCCCACCACCGCCGGCAGCACCAGGCGGTTCACCGCCATCGCCAGCACCACCACGCCCATCGCGATCAGGTAGCCCCACCACAACGAGCTACGCTGCGGTGCGGTCAACGACACCACCGCCAGCGTCACCAGCACCGCGAGCCCGGTCAGGATGTCGACGGCGAATGCGCCGGCCCTGGCCGACCACGCGGCCACCGTTTCGTCGACGGCCTCGCCAGCGGCCACCGGATCTACGGGTGCTTCATGCACAGCGGTCAACGACGTCACGAGGTGACCTGGTCCAGTTTGGCGATCTTGTAGGTGCCTTCGTCGTCGGGCGCCATCTTCACGCGAAGCCGATAGCCCTGCTCCTGATCGGCGACATCGGAATTGGTGACCTTCACCCGGACCGCGACGAGGACGTCGAATGTCCCGTCGCCGTTGTGTTTCTCCACCGCGGCTCGCATATCCGACACCTGCACCTGTACGTTCGCGGCCTGGTACGCATCGACCAGCACGCCGGCGTAAAGCGAGGATTGGACGGCGAAGTCGCCGGTCGAGCACTCGATGATCTTGGACTGAGCCGCGGTCATGGCGGCGGTGTCCGGGGCATGCGTCGCCGCCACACAATCCTTGGCCGCCTGCAGTGCGGCGGCCTCCGCACGGTCACCGGCCACCACCTTCTGGTCGTTCTTGAGCAACAGGAATCCCGCGACGCCGCCGGCGGTGGCCAGCACCAGCAGCGCCGCGGAGATGCCGACGGCCAGACCGCGGCCGATCCGCGACGGGCGGCGGGGCTTGGCCGGGGTCCCGTCCTCGGGGCTGTCCGGGTTCTCGGTAGCTTCGCTGTCTGGGGATACTGCTAACGACTCGTCGGGCGTCTCATCAGCATCGGTGGGGTTCAGCTGGCGGGTGCCAGCATCTCCTTCCATCCGTCGTCTCCTGTGCTATTCGAGTTGCTGACGTTGTACCTCACGCCGTCGGGTCCGACCACCTGGCCGCTGGTCGGGCTGTACACCGCTGTGGAGCCGGGTGGCCCTGGAGCGGGAGTGTAGACGCAGGGGTTGGGCTGCTGTCCACTGCAGACAACGTTGCCCTGTCCGGGAGGGCTCAGCGGGTCGCTGACCGGCGCCGACGAATTCGGCGGCGGCAGGTCACTAGCCGGTGCGGGGTTCATGCCACTGTTGACCGACGGCGCCTGGATGACACCACGGCCGGGGTTGACACCTTGGTCGCAGCGGGCGCCCGGAGCCGGGCAGGACAGGATCTGGTTGGGGTCGCCGTACCACGGGTTCGTGCCCAACGGAACATACGGTTCGTTGTTGCGGCATTCCATCGGCGTCGCTGCACGCTTGCCAGGGATGTCAGCGCACGGATAGTTACGCGCACCGCGAACCACGTTACCCTGGTACTCCTGAGGAATCTTGCAGTATGTGCCGCGCGGCAACGGCGCCATGCTGGTGTCGGCGGGCGAGCGCCACTCGGACGCCGGCAGGAAACCCGTGAAGCACGGCGGCGTGTGGTTAATCCCTCCGAGAGTCAAGGGCAGGAGGCCGTAACCCTCGAATATCGTGCCGGCCTGCGCCACCGCAGTGCCCTGAGGTAAGAGAACCAACGACTGTTCGACGCCCTTGTGATAGCGCTTAAGCATGTCGATCACGATCGTGAGGTTCGCCAACGTCTGAGGCAACGCCTCCTGAACACCACCGAATACCGCATTCGCCTGATCCAGCGTCGGGGCGGCCTGCTGCAGTCCGCTGCGCAGCGCAGCATCCTGCTCGGCAGACTGCGCTGCCAGGATGTTGAGGTTACGCGACCACTGCTCGATGTTGTCGCCCGACTGGACCTGGCTGTCCAGGATCGGTGCTGCGTTCTCGATGATGTCGTTGACCTGCGGCAAATTCTGCTGGAACCCCTGCGCGATATTGGTCGTCGAGTCGACCAACCGCTGGAGCGCCGGGCCTAAACCCCCGACGGCCTGCGAGGTCTCGGTCAGCAGCGTGTCGATCTTCTCTTTCGGTAATACCGCCAGGCCCCGGTTGGCCGCATCGAGTGCCGGTCCCACTTCACTGGGCACGGTGCTGTCGGTGATGGTCGAACCAGGCGACAGGTACTGACCCGGGTTGCCGGTTGACACCAGGTCCAGGTATTGCTCTCCAATTGCTGACACGGAGTGGACGTTGGCGGTCGCATCAGCCGGGATCTTGAATCGGTTGTCGATGCTCATCACGGCTATCGCACCGGTCTGGGTGGGCTCGACCGACGTCACCTTGCCGATCTGGGTTCCGCGGTACGTGACGTTGGCGGTCGCGTAGAGCCCGCCCGAGCGCGGGAGTTCGGCTTTCAACTCGTACTGCGAGATACCCATAATGCTTGGAACCCGCAGGTAATACCAACCCAGTACCACGATGGCGACAATCGTCAGGATGGAGAACAGCGTCAGCTGGAATTTGATGAACCGGGTCAGCACCGCTTACTCACCCCTTTCGACCAGCGGGCCGTTCGGCGCATTGTGCGGATTCGGCACGAACCTCACATCTGGGATCATCGTCGCCGGATCGCGACCCCAGGACTGTTCAAGTGCACGCAGCATGCCCGATATGCCGGTGCCCGACAGGACAGCGTTATCGAGCGCTGAGAGTGTCAAGTCGACCGTGAGTGACGCGTTGACGTAATCACCGCGAATTGCCTTCGGGACGTTCTCGATCGAGAAGGGTGCAGTGAGCAGGAGCTTGAGCGCACCGATGACATACGGCGCAGCACGGCCCAGTTGCTTGAGCGGCCGCTGAAGGTTGACGAGGTTGGTATTCAGATCTTCGCTGGCCGGCGCCACCGCGTTGTCGGCCGCGACGCTGATCCGGCCGATCGCCTCGACCGCGTCGGCGAACAGATCGCGGGTATCCGCGAAATGTTTGATCAGTGGCGGGAACTCGGTGAGCACCCGGTCCAGCGTGTTGTTGCGCTGGGCAACGATCGACAGCAGTCGGTCTGTCGACTCGATCGCGCGGGTGATGTCCTGACGCTGCTGATTCAGCTCGTCGGTGAACGTATCCAGCTTGCTGAGGAAATCGCGGATCTGATCGGCTCGGCCGTTGAGCACATTGTAGATCTCGGTTTGGATGACCTCGAGGTTCTGCACCCCGCCGCCCTGCAGGATGGAGGCGATGCTCGCCAGCACCCGCTCGGTGGTCGGAAAAGCCGACGCGTTCTGCAGTGGGATCGTGTCACCGTCACGCAGCGGTTGGGGTGATGGATCCGGCGGTAATTCGAGCTCTACATGCTGCGAGCCGAGAAGGCTCGTCTGCCCGATTCGTGCCAGCGCATTCTTCGGCAACTCCACTGTGGGCTCGACATCGAGGGTCAAGGTCGCGACCCAGTTCTTGAGTTCGATGGCACGTACTCGACCGACGTAGACGTCGGCCACTCGCACGCGGCTGTTGACATTGAGTGCCAGAGTGTCCGGCATCTGCACGTAAATCGTCGTCGCATTCGAACCGGTACCCGGGCCCCCGGGCAGCGGCACGTTGGCAATGCCCTTCCAGGAACCGCAGGAACTCAGCACCAGAGCGACCGCCCCGAGCGCGAGAGCGCGTTGCGCGAGCCTTCTCCATTTGAGCGCGATCATCATCGACCTGCCTCTGCTGGAAGCGGGGGGCCCGCGGGTGCGGGGGCGCCGGCGGCGGGAGCCGGTACCGGGCCGGCCATCGCCGCTCCACCCGGGTCGCCTGGAATAACGCCCGGCGCCGGCGGCGGTGGTGGTCCGGGCTGCGGGTACCACGGCGGCGGCAGCGGGTTGTTCTGGTCGAACGCGTTCGGCGGACCGGGCAGGTTGCCGTCGCGCGTCGTCCCGAACGCAGGCGGCGCGGCGGGGATCGGGCAGTCGGGTCCGCCCAACAATTCCGCTAGGCATTCCGGGGTCATCATGCTCGCCGTGAACGGCTGCACGTCGATGCCCTGCATGCCCGGTGCGGCGACCCAGCCCGGCTCATGGTTGCCGTGAGAGAACAGCGTGTCCCGCGACCAGATGCCCGGCACCGTCGTGTCCTTGTAACCGGCCGGCGGCTTTAGCCGTGGCTCGGAGTACGCAACCTGCTTCGGCAGCGTCATCGCGGAGCTGAACTGGTTGACACCGAACGGCAGGTAGTTGAATTTGATCGCGTCCAGGATCGGCGCCAGGTACTGCGCGCACATCTCTGCCGACTCCTGGTATCCGAGCCGGCTACCGGCCTGAACGGCACTACAGATGAACTGCAGCGGATTAGCGAAGTTGTTGATCACGGCATAACTGTTAATGCCGCCGGTGACCGGTGAGACGATGTTGACCAAGTTCGCGCCGAGGTTGGGGAACACGTGCAACGCGGTTTCCAGTCCGTCGCGCGGCTCCTGCTGAAGAATCGCAGTTGTCACCTCGGCGAGATTGTTCACGTCGTGGGTCAACACCTCCGCGTTCTGGTCGAAGAACTGACGGGTCGTCGTCAGCAGCTCGTTCAGATCCTGAAGGGCGTTGGCCAACTCGCGGTCGGTGTTGGTGAATGCGTTGGTGAATGTAGCTAGGTCGTCGTTGAGCGCCACGAATTGCTGATCGCTGCGATACAGGGCGTTGACGAACAGTGCCAGGCTCTTGACCACGCTGAAGAAGTCGTCGCGCCCCTCGTTGAGCGCGAAGAGCGCCTCTGACAGGTTGTTGAGCGTCCTGTTGAGCTGCTCACCCTTGCCCGCGAATCCATCGGCGGCCGAATCGATGATGTCGCCGAACGGGCCTCGAGGCTGTTCGGGAGTTGGGCCCAGGTCCGTCAAGATCCGATTGATGGAGTCCCGCAGCTCGTCGTACTCGACAGGTACCTGGGTGCGGTCGATCGGGATGACGGCACCATCTTCCATCACCGGGCCGCCCGTGTAGGCCGGCGCTAACTGGATGTTGCGCGACGCCACCAGGCTCGGGTTGAGGATGGACGCAGTGGCGTTGGCCGGCACCTTGTAGGAGTTCGCGTAATTGAAGGTGACCTTCATCCGGTCGCCGGCCGGTTCGATCGTTTCGATCTCGCCGACCCGCACGCCCATTATCGTCACCTTATCGCCCGGATACAGCGCCAGAGTGTCGCTGAAGTAGGCCACCACCGTGTTCGTCGTCAGCTTCTTGTACAGGCTGTACCCGACGAAGGCGGCCACCAACGCGAGAACCACGATCAGCGCACCGATGACGATCGTCGCCCGGGACAGCGCGGGCAACTTCATGTTTCGGACGTTGAAAATTGTCGACATCTGCTATCCCCTAACCCTGCTGCGAACCCGGCGGGAGGAACGGCGGGTTTCCCGGTAAGGGCGGTTGTCCGGCGGGCGCCAGTTGCTGACCAGGTCCCGGGACCGCGGGCGCTGGCAGCGCGGGTGGCAGCGGGGCGATGCCGGGCGTGAAGTCCGCGGGCAATGGGGGCTGCGAAGGGTCCTGCCCGACGGGCACGGTGCGGGCCCCCGGCGGTGCGGGCGGAAGCTGGCCGTGCGCCCCAGGCACACTCGGCGGAATCTGACCGGGGATCGCGGCGGCGGGCACGCCCGGCGACGGTTGCGGGCCGTGCATGTTCGGGTCGGAGGTGGCCACATTGGGCGGCCCATATGCGGGACCGCCGAACGGTCCCACCGAAAGGTCGGCGCACGGCAGCGGGTCGCCGGGCCGCGGCAGCCCGTCGGCCGGTGGCGTGTACGAGCACGGCGAACCCTTCAGCACACCGGGTCCGGGGTTCTCCGGGGTGCCCTCGATCACTGCGGGGCTCGGCGGCGGCGCGCCGTTTTCGAAACCCTGGGCGTTCGGGTCCGGGAAACGCCAGGCGGGCAGGCCAGCGTCGCGCCAGAACTTCTCTGGATCGATACCGCGCTTCTTGAAGGCGGCGTCAATGAACGGTTGTAGGATCTGGCCCGGTAGCAGGTTCACCAGCATGACCTTGAAGTAGGGACCGGAGGCCAACGCTTCGCCTAACGACGCCGCGAAACTCGCCACCGTGATCAGCGTTTCCTGTAAGTCGAACTGGCGCTCGCGCAGCACGTCGCTGACTACCCGTAGCTGTTCGAGGACGCGGTTCAGGTTGGGGTTGTCGTCGATCAGACCCTTGACCTGTTCGGAGAACGAACCGACCCGCTCCAACAGCATGCTGACCGCGTAGTTGCGCTCGTTGATGGCGCCGAGCAGCGTTTGCGCGTTTACCAATAGGTTCTTGATCTGCTCGCTGCGGCTGCCAAGGATGCCGGCGATCTTATTGGCGTTGGCCAGCAGTTGCTTGATGTCCTCGTCGCGCTTACCGATGGTGTCAGAGAAGCGGGCAACCCCGTCGAGCGCGGCGCTCAGATGGGGTGAGGTCTGATCAATCGTTTCCGACAACACATTGAGCGAGCGTTTGACGGTCTGAGTGTCCCAATCCGAGGCCGCCTTCGTCACGTCGAAGAATGCGTCATAGATCTGGTACGGCGTGGTGGTCTGCCCGAGCGGCAGCACCTGGTTTGCGCGCAGAGGTTCGGTGCCGCGCGGTTCGATCTCGATGTTGCGACGGCCCAGAATCGTGTCAGTGCGAATGGCGGCCCGGCTGTCCTTCCCGATTTGGGTGCCGCCCAGCGAATAACCGATGACAACCTTATCGCCGTCGATCCGCATGCTTTTGACGAGGCCCACGTCGACACCGGCGATGCGCACCTTATCGCCCTCGCCGATACCACCGGTGTCGGAGAACTGCGCATAGTAGGTGGGTTGCGCGAACAACATCGGTACGCTGGCAAAGCTCTGTCCCACGCCGATCACCAAAATCACGATGATGATCCCCATCAGTCCGTTCCGGACCCGATCCGACCCTTCGAGCGTCCTCATTGTGGCGTGCACCTACCCGATGGCTGGCTGAACAGCTTGACCGTGCGGACCGGCCCGCCGGGCTGCAACCCGTTGATTCTCAACGAGATGTCGCAAGAGTAGAAGTTGAAGAAGTCGCCGTAGATACCGCCACTGCGTCCGATGATCTTGAATGCGGTTGGCAGTCTGACGAGGATGTTGTTGAGTTCGTCACGCTGCTCTACCAGGGGCTGCTGAACCGCCTCCAGATAGCTGATCGTGCTCTGCAACAGCGGGCGATTGTCGGCGAGCAAATCGGCGACCGTCCCGGCCGCGTCGCTGATTCCGGCCACCGAAGTGGCAATCGGATCGGCGCGGTTCTTCAGCCCGGTGATCAATGTTTCGAAGTTCTGCACGGTCTCGTCGAACTGCCGTTGATGGCGCACGGTCGTGTCAAGCACGGTGTTGAGATTGCGGATCACCTCTCCGATAGCTTGGTCCCGGTCGGCCAACGCGGATGTCAGCGACGCGGTCTGGTCGAGGATGTCGTTGAGCGTGCCGCCCTGCCCCTGGAAGACGGTGATGATCGACTGGGCGATGCTGTTGACCTTTTCGGGATCGAGGGCTCGGAACACCGGCCGGAATCCGCCGATCAACGCGTCGAGATCGAGCGCGGGTTCGGTGCGCTCGATCGGTATGGTGGCACCGCCGGGCATCCGCCTGTCGCTGTCTCCCCGCTTGAGCTCCAGGTAGCGGTCGCCGATCAGGTTGAGATACCGCACCGACGCGGTCGTCCCCTCGAAAAGCGGCAGCGAGCGGTCGACGGCGAAGTCCACCTTCGCTTTCGATCCCCCGTCGATCAGCTCGACCCCGGAAACCTTGCCAACCTCGACGCCCGAGGCACGGACGAACTGCCCGGCACGCAGGCCACTCGCGTTGGAGAATATCGCCGTGTACCCGGTGGTGCGGTCGAAGCGCATCTGACCGAACACCACGACGATCATCGCCGTGAAGAGCAGCAGCACCAGAGAGAAGGCCCCGAGCTTGATGGCAGTACCGGTGATTTTCATGGGTTGATCGTGTACTCCCCCACCTGACGTCCCCAGACGTATTCGATCAGCAGCGGCTGGCCCAGTTCGAAATGGTTGTACGGCGCGTTCGACGCACCGGTATCCGCGACGAGGAGCGGCGCAGGGAACAGCTCGGGCGTGATGGGTTGCCAGCAGCCCGGCCGGCCCTCCGGGCCGCCCCGGGCGTTCACCCGCGGGAGGTTGTCCGGATAAACATATGGGTTACCGGCGCCCGCGATTGTGGACAGCGTTCTCAGGGAGTACCCGTTCCCGCCCAGTGAGGCTGCGAACCTGGGTTCGACGTCGTGGAAGTTTCGAATTGTGCAGAACAGCGCGGGACTGTACTCGTCGAGCAACTCCGATGTGATGACGAGATCCTCGGCGCCGCGGATCAGATACGGCCCGCTGCGCTCGAAGATATCGGCCCCAGTGTTGCCGAAACCGATCGACGCCATCAGCGCCTGGTCGATGTTGGCTTGCTGCTCGTTGAGCGTCTGGGCTGTGGTCACCGCGTTCTCCAACCCGTCGAATAGGTCGGGTGCCGCGTCGGCATAGACCTCGCCGAGGTCGGCGAGCAGCCGGGTGTCGCGGCGGAGCTCGGGCATCCGGGCGTTCACGTCGGTGAGGATCTCGTTGCCGTTGATGATCGACTGCCCGAACCGGTCGCCCAGCCCGTCGAGGGCCTCGGCTGTCGCGGCCAGCGTCTGGTTCAGCTTGATCGGGTCGACCTGCTCCGAGACAGAGACGACGGTTTCGAACAACGTGTTGAACTCGGTGGTGACTGACGTCACATCGATCACGTCCGACGACGTGATGCGTTGCTCGGTGGGGTTTTTCGGGCTCGAGAAGTTGACATATTTGTTGCCGAACACCGTCGTGGCGTCGATGCTGGCATCGACGTTCTTCGGAATCAGCTCGAGGTACCTGGGGTCGACTTCGAGGAGAATCTTCGCTCTCGGCTCACCACCGACGTCGACCACGTCGACAGCGCCGACTCTGCCGATCTCCACGCCGTTGTAGGTCACCTTCGCGCCGGGGTCCATCGACAGGCCGGCACGCCCCGACAACAGCGTGAGTTTCTCGCGCGGCAGCCACGGAACCTCCCCGCGGAACTGGAAATACACGAAGATCAACGCGCCGATCGCGAAGATGGTCAGGACGATCCCGGCCAGCTTGTAGGGCGGTGTGCGCGGATTGTTCAGGGGTGCGGTCATGGCGCTATACCGTCAGGTTGAAGTTGGGGTCGACGCCGTAAAGCGCCAACGAGGCGAACAGGACCACACAAACGATGGCCACCAGCGAAGCACGCATCGAGCGACCGACGGCCTCACCCACACCGACCGGACCGCCGCTGGCGAAGTAGCCGTAGTAGCAGTGGTTTAGCATCACGATGATCGAGATGATGACCGCCTGGATGAACGACCAGAACACGTCATCCGGACGCAGGAACGTGCGGAAGTAGTGGTCGTAGGTGCCGGTCGACTGGCCGTAGAACAACGTAGTAGTGACCTGCGCTGACAAGAAGCTCATGATGATCGCCATCGCGTACAGCGGGATGATGACGATGAACCCGGCCATGATTCGGGTCGAGACAAGATAAGAGATGGACTTGATTCCCATCACCTCGAGAGCGTCAATCTCCTCGCTGATGCGCATGGCGCCCAGCTCCGCGGTGGCACCGGCGCCGACCGTGGCGGCCAGCGCCTGACCCGCGACGACCGGTGCCGCGATACGCACGTTGATCAACGCGGCGAAGAAGCCGGTGAAGGCCTCGACACCGATGTTGCCGAGCGAGGCGAAGCCCTGGATCGCGACCAGCGACGAACCGGACAAGGTCACGAAGCCGACGATCGCGACCGTCCCGCCGATCACGGCCATCGCGCCCGTGCCCATGCCGATCTCGGCGATCAGACGCAGCGTCTCCCTGCGGTAGTAGCGCAGTGCGTGGCCGATCGACCCGACAGAGGTGATGACGAACCACGCGACGTGCCCGACGCTGTCGAGGAACCGCGCGGGTGCACTCGCGACGCTTTGGGCACGGCTGAACCCCCGCGGAAACCGAGAACGCAGGACCGTTGTCGTAGACACCTCAACTGCTCCCTGTTCCGAACCGGACGCCGATCGTGGTCAGGACCACGTTCACCGCGAACAGCGCAATGACGCAGAGCACCAGGGTCTCGTTCACCGCGGTGCCGACGCCCTTCGCGCCGCCGGCGACGGTCAGACCGCGATAACAGCCGACCAGACCGGCGATCAGGCCGAACGTCATGGCCTTGATGATCGAGATGAGGACCTCGGGCAGCCCGGTGATCAGCGTCAGAGTCGAGACGTAGGCACCGGCCGAGACGTTCTGAAGGTACACGCCGAAGATGAAGCCACCGACCAGGCCGACGGTGATCACCGCGCCGTTGAGCAGCAGGGCGACGAAGGTGGAGGCGACGACGCGGGGCACCACCAGGCGGTGGATCGGGTCGATGCCGAGGACCTCGAGCGCGTCGATCTCCTCGCGGATGGTTCGAGCCCCGAGGTCGGCGCAGATGGCGGTCGAGCCCGCCCCGGCGACGACGAGCACTGTCACCAGGGGACCGAGCTGGGTAACCGCGCCGATGGCCGCGCCGGCGCCGGACACGTCGGCGGCGCCGAACTCGGCCAGCAGGATGTTCAGCGTGAAGATCAGGAGCACGGTCAGCGGGATGGAGACCGCGAGCGTCGGCAGGAACGCGACGCGCATCAGAAACCAGCTCTGCAGGATGAACTCGCGCCATTGGAACGGCGGCTTGAACAGGGCTTTGCCGACGAGCACGCACATGCGCACGAATCCGCCGACCGCTTCCAGACCCGGTCGGACCTGGTCACGTACGTAACCGACGACCCCGGTCGACGCCGTCACCAGTGTGCTCCCGCGGCGCAACGGCGACTGTCGTGGTGCCCCGGCAGCCCCTGTCGCACGACCCCTCCTTGCCCCGACCTGATTGTTGTTATCCCCGTCTCGCTACCAGTCGGTAGTAAGACAGACCACAGGAATGTACCCGATGCGATTCCTGCCGTGCAGGGCATCGGGCGGATTGTGCCCGTAACCGTTAGCAAACCCGATTCCGTTCTCTAATTCGGCTGTGGCGCAGCAGAAACCGCTCCCTCGGAGCTACTTTCAGCGGCGTCAACCGGCTTGTCGGCTCCAAACCGTGCACGCAGTTCGGTTTTCAGGACTTTGCCGGCGGGGTTGCGCGGCAACGCATCAACGACCTCGACGGCCTTCGGATGCTTGTACCGGGCGAGCCGTTCGTCGAGGAACGCGTCGAGCTCGCGCAGGTCAAGATCGGTCTGATCGGGCGCGCCGAGGGCGACGACAGCGACGGGAACCTCGCCCCATTTATCGTCGGGACGTCCGATGACGGCGACCTCCGCGATGGCCGGGTGGGCGGCGAGTGCGTTCTCGACCTCGGCGCAGTAGATGTTCTCTCCGCCGGAGATGATCATGTCCTTCTTGCGGTCGACCACCCAGACGTAGCCCTCCTCGTCCTGGCGGACGAGATCACCGGAGTGGAACCAGCCGCCGGCAAACGCTTCCGCGGTGGCCTGGGGGTTGTTCCAGTAACCGGCCATGAGAGTCGGTGCGCGGTAGACGATCTCGCCGACCTGCCCGATCGGGACGTCGTTCATGTCCTCGTCGACCACCCGCGCCGCGACGGTGGGGATCACCTTGCCGACCGATCCGAGTTTGCGGATCGCGTCCTCGCCCAACAGCATGCAGGTCACCGGCGACATCTCCGTCTGGCCGAAGGCGGCCAGGATCTGGGTGCCGGGGAAGGTCTCGGCCATCTGGCGCAGCAGGGTGTCCGACGCGGGCGCGGCGCCCCAGGACAACACCCGCAGCCGCAGCTGACGGGGCCGTGCCTTCTGCGCGGCGCACACCGCCTGCCACTGTGCGGGCACGAGGAAGATCCCGGTCACCTGCTCGGCTTCGAGGACGTCGAGCAGCTCGTCCGGATTGAAGGCGCCCAACGGATAGATGACGGTCGGCCGGCCCAGCAGCAGGCCGGGGATCATGTTGCCGATGCCGGCGATGTGGAACATGGGCACGCCGATGAACCCGACGTCGTTGTTGATGTCGGCGCCGTTGGTGAACAGGAACGTCAGCGCCTGGCCGGCGATGTTGGTGTGGGTGAGCACCGCGCCTTTGGGCCGGCCCGTAGTGCCGGAGGTGTACATGATCAGCGCAGGGGAGTCGTTGGGGATGTCGACGACCGTCGCCGGCTCACCGGACTCGGCGATCAGGTCGTCGTAGCCGAGCACGTCGTTCTCGGTGGCGCCGCCGGCCACGATGACGGTGGTCAGCGTCGAGTCGATGTCGCGGACCGCGGTGGCGACGGTGGCCAGGACCGCCTCGGTGATGACGACCGTGGCTTGGCAGTCACTGACTAGGTACGCGATCTCGGGCGGGGTCATGCGGAAGTTGACCGGTACCGCGACCGCACCGAGCTTGTTGACCGCGAGGAACGCCTCGACATACTCGGTGCGGTTGAGCATCAGGATCAGCACCCGGTCGCCGAAGCTCACCCCGCGGCGGCTCAACGCGCCGGCCAGCGCGTTCACCCGCATGTCGAGCTCACGCCAGGTCGTGGTCTTGCCGAGGTGGCGCAAGGCGGTGGCGTCGGGCTGCATCAGCGCATGGCGGGCCAGCTGGTTCGTCCAGTTCTGCCTGCGAGCGAGGTACGGCTGTGTAGTGGGGTCGGGTTCCGGCGGGGGAAGGGAACTCACCTGCTGCTGCTCCATCGAATCTCGGGGTTGCGCGCGTTTGACATTTGATCAAACATGGTGTTGCCCCGGTCACACTATGGCCTCGGCCGCTCGGGTACAAGCCCTCGTCATTTCCTCGTCGTTGATCGCCAGAACGCACCGGAGAACACCGTGAACGCACCCACCGCACGGCTTCCCAGGCCGCCGCGGGGAGTGCGGCGTGAACAACTGTCCGACGAGGTCGCGGCGCGTCTGCGCGCCGACATCATGACCGGCGTGCTGCGGCCGGGCACCTTCATCAGGCTCGACGAGACCGCCGCGGCGCTCGGGGTGAGCATCACCCCGGTGCGCGAGGCGCTGCGCACGCTGCGCGGTGAGGGCATGGTGCAGCTCGAACCGCACCGCGGCCACGTGGTGGTGCCGCTGTCACGCGCCGACGTCGAGGACATCTTCTGGCTGCAGGCGACGATCGCGCGGGAGCTCGCGGCCACGGCCACCCAACGCATCACCACCGACGAGATCGACGAGTTGGACCGGCTCAACGACGACTTGGAGCTCGCCGTCTCACGCCACGAAGTCGAGGAGATCGCTGCCGCGGAGTTCGTGTTCCACCGCGCGTTCAACCGCTCGAGCGGCCGGATCAAGCTGGCCTGGTTCCTTCTGCACGTCGCGCGCTATCTGCCCGGGCAGATCTACGCGGGCGACCCGCAGTGGGGGGTTTCGGCGGTGGCGACGCACCGCGAGCTCATCGCGGCGCTGCGCCGACGTGACGTCGACACCGTGGTCGCGCTGACGGCCGGCGAGTTCACCGACGGGGCCCAGCGGCTGATCGCGCGCCTCGACGAGACGGGGTTGTGGAGCTGAGGCTCCAAGACGAGACTCGCCTTCGCAGACCGGCTGCCAGAGACCGGTCGTTGCAGACCGGCCCCACCCAAATCGGCGCCTTGCGCAGATCATCCGTCCACAGGAACCACCCGCTGCCCACCATTTAGACGAGTGCCCGCCTATCAGCGAAAAATTCGCTGGCAGCGAGTTTTTCGCTGCGAGGTGGGCACCTTCGCGAATGGTCGGCAGTCGATATGCCCGACGATGGCGAGCCGCCTGGGGACCGCCTGGGGATGATGCGCCGCTGCGGGCCGGAACTGTCGGTGGCTCGCGGCACAGTCGTGGCTATGGCCAGCAAGCGGCACATCTACGGCGTCGAACTGCGGTACGTGCTGACGTTCCATCTGTCCCAGCACGGCCCCACGACGATTCCCGACTTGATCGACGCACTCGACTACTACAACTTCGCACTCCCCGGACCGGCCCCCAAGTGGGTCTCCGACGCCTTGCGCTGGGAGATGGCACACGGCCGGGTGCGACGGCTGCGGCGCGGACTTTACGGCCCGGGTGACACCCCGCGCTCGACCGCAGACCGGATTCGCAAGCGGGTGCTCGACCTGCGGGCCGAAGCCGACATGCTCGCGGGCCGCGACTTCGAGAAGTGGCTGGATGCGCTGCCCGATTGACGAAGCGGCGCTACTTGGAGGCCAGCTGTTCGGCGCGGGCCTTGAGGTTGTCGGCCAGATAGTCCAGCGTGTCCCCGATCGCCTTCTTCACCATCTGCTTCGGGATGGGCAGCTTGGTCTCGACGTCGAGGTCGACGGTCAGCAGCGAGGTGGGGCCCATCGGAACCACCGAGAACTTCTGCTCCTGCTTGTCGAAGTGATCGCCCTGCTGCAGCACCGTGAAGATCTGGTTCTCGCCCGGGTAGTAGACCGCTGTGATGAATGTGCCCGCCTGCCCCTGCACGACGACGTCGAGACGTAACTGGCTGGGCCGGCCGTCGTCGTACCGGGCCAGCACCCAGCACCCTTTGATCTCTTCGTTCCACTGGGGGTAGGCCTCGAAGTCGGCGACGATCCCCATGATCGCCTCGGCGGAGGCCGCCACCTCGACGGTTTTACTCACGAGCGGCATCCGACGAGCATATCGACTACTCCACGCGCGCCGTTTCCAGCAGCTCGCGGATCGACGCCGGGATCGGCACCGGCCGCCGACCGTCCCGGTCCACATAGACGTGCACCCAGTGCCCGACCGCCGCGGTCGGGCCGTCGTGCTGCCAGAGCCCTAACCGGTAGGTGACGCTGCTGGTGCCCAGCCGGGTGACCGCCAGGCCGACCGTCAGCGGATCCGGGAACCGAAGCTCGGCCAGGTACCGGCACCCCGACTCGGCCACCACACCCAACCAGGGCACGGTCAGCGGGTCGATCCCGAGGCTGGTGTTGATCCAGCCGTTGATCGCCGAGTCGAACAGCGCGTAGTACACCGCGTTGTTGAGGTGCCCGAACATGTCGTTGTCGGCCCACCTGGTGGTCACCGGCCAGTGCACGGGGAAGTCCGCGCTGGAGTGTGTCTGCTCGCTACCGGTCATCGCAGCAGTCTCGCAGTCACGCAAGGCTGACGGGCGGAGCCCGCCGCCGCTCACTAACAGTCTGCGCTCACCCAAGCGTCGGCTGCGCGGGAGTGGTTGCTGGCGGCCTGGATGGTCAGCGCGTCATTGGGGCCGTACCTCTTGTGGTAATCCCGGTAGATTCGCCCGGTCGTCTCGTAGTCCTTGACGATCTTCGCGCAATACCTCTGGTGTTCGCGTTCCATGGGCTTCGCGTCGGCGACGCCGGCGCCGAGGCCGGCAACCGCGCCGCATAAAGCGATCGCCGCCATCGACATTCCAATTGAACGGATTTTCATGTGCTTTCCCTTCGAATCGATTGATGCTCGCCAGAAGTAGTGACGGTGCGCGTCGCACGTCCCATGGCGAGCGGGTGGACGATCGCCGGCATGCAGCGCCAGACGACGTTTCGGGCCGAGACCGTGAAGCCGCTGGCGCGCAGGCGCCCGACGGTGTCGCGGTTACAACGGCAGCCACCGGCGAAGTGGCGCCACGGTTCGACGAGTTTGTCCTGGCACGCCGCCAGAAGTCGTGAGCTCGCGCGCACATGCTCGATGAACAACAGCTGTCCGGCGGGCCGGAGTACACGTGCAATCTCGCGCAGCGCCCGTTCAGGCTCGTCGACCGTGCACAGAGCGAGCGTCGAAACGACCGTATCCACCGACGCGTCGTCGAATGGGAGCCGCTCTGCTGGGGCGTCGACAATACTTGTGGCCGAATCACATTGGCGCACACGACGTGACAGTTTCCTTCGCATTCCGGGCTCGGGCTCGGTCAGTACCAGCTCGGTGACCGCCTCCGGATAGTGCGCGACATTCAGCCCCGTCCCGGCACCGATCTCGACGACGCGACCGTAGGCATCGGCCAGCAGCGCGGCGCGCCTGCGACGCATGCCTGCGATCTCACCCAGCCACAGCAAGGGGTCGTACGCGAGAGCGAAGATCCGCAGCCACGCAGCCGATTGCGGCTTTCCGCAAGGTTCGCTGCTCGACTTGATATCGGCGACTTCAGTCATGCCGCAAACGTAGGAGTGAGCAGGTGACGCACGCATCGCCCGATGCGGCCATCTTCTGCAGATGGCCCGTTTCGGCTAGTTCACAGGAGTCCCAGCCGCGCGGCTTCCGCGACGGCGGCAGTTCGTGAGGTGCGACCCAGCTTGCGGCGGATGTTCGCGACGTGGCGGTGCACAGTGTGCGGGCTGAGGACCAGGTCTTCGGCGATAGCGCGGTCGCTGAGACCGCGCGCGACGCAGGCCAGAATTTCGCGCTCGCGGGAGGACAGGGCCAGTTCCTGGCCGCTCGCCTGGTGCGGTGACGGCTCCGCGGGTCCGAGCGCCTCGCGGCATGCGCGCACGACGGATACGGCGTCCTCGTGCCACGGGAAGTGCGCGCTTCCTTTCAGCGGGATGAATGTGGCGCCAGGAATCGCGGCCGCGACCTCGCGCCCGAGTCGGTACGGCACGGCGCGGTCGTCTCGACGATGTACCACCAGTGTTGGCGCGCGGACGCGCGCAAGATGGTCTCGAACATCAAGGCGGTAGACAAGAGCCAACACCGCGGCGGCGACTTCGGCCGTCGCTGCCTCACGCTGCAACCGGCCGAATCGCTCATGCTCATCGGCGTCGGCCCTGCCGAGGAAGATGTCGCCGAGAAGACGTGAACCCAGACCCCAATGTGCCTGTATCGCAGCCAGTATCGCCTCACCGACCCCCGGCGGCGTGAGTGCCGTTCCGTCGGGATACGACCCGTACAACACCAACCGCTCGACACGCTCGGGGAATGTCGCGGCGAACGCTACTGCAGTGCAACTGCCCGATGAGCCGCCGATGAGCGCAACGCGTTCGAGCCCCAGCTCGTCGACGAGCGCGCTCAGCGTCGCGACCTCGTGCTCGAGGCTCAGATCGGAATCGTGCAGAGTGCGGTCGGACATGCCGACTCCGAGCCGGTCGTAGCGGATCAAGGTGTATCCGTCGGCGATTCCCTCCCAGAAGCGACGAAAACCGGCTGCCTGCCAGTCGAGTTCGAGATGGCTGACCCACCACGCCGGAGCGATCAGCGGCGGGCCGCTGCCGCGCACCTCGTAGGCGATGCGGCGTCCGTCCACACGCAGAAACCGGATCTCGGACCTTTCCAGCACCCCAGAAGCGTAGTTCCAACCGGCTCGTCGGATTGTCGGCTCAGCAGAGGTGACGGCAAGCTGTAGAGATGAGAATTCGCGGCGCCGTGCTCGAACAGATCGGCCTGCCGAGGCCGTATGCGGAGTCGAAACCCTTGACGGTCGGTGAACTCGACCTCGCCGCGCCCGGCCCCGGGGAGTTGCTGGTGCGGGTGGAGGCCGCGGGTCTGTGTCACTCCGACCTGTCG
Organism: Mycobacterium sp. 852014-52144_SCH5372336; assembly: GCF_001665615.1. NCBI lineage: Bacteria > Bacillati > Actinomycetota > Actinomycetes > Mycobacteriales > Mycobacteriaceae > Mycobacterium > Mycobacterium sp. 852014-52144_SCH5372336. Next base: position 61,100 of record NZ_LZSW01000042.1, on the reverse strand, counting down.
GTGGTAGACGGCAACCGTGTACGGCCCGTGCCCATGCTTCTCGGGCATGAGGCGGCCGGGATCGTCGAAAAGATCGGCGCCGGCGGGTCCGACCTGGAGGTCGGCGCCCGCGTGGTGATGACGTTCCTGCCTCGGTGCGGTGAGTGTCCGGCGTGCGCGACGGACGGTCTCACGCCCTGCGAGCCGGGTTCGGCGGCCAACGGGGCGGGCACGCTGATGACCGGCGAGCGCCGGCTGTCCCGCGACGGCGAGCCGGTCCACCACCATCTCGGCGTCTCCGGTTTCGCAACCCACGCAGTCGTCGACCGCCGTTCGGTCGTGCCGGTGCCCGACGACGTGCCCGCGGCGGTGGCGTCGCTGCTGGGCTGCGCGGTGCTGACCGGGGGCGGCGCGGTGATCAACGCCGGCCGGCCACGCCCGGGCGACACCGTGGCCGTTGTCGGCCTCGGCGGTGTCGGGATGGCCGCGGTGCTCACCGCACTGGCTGTCGACGACGTCCGCGTGGTGGGCATCGACCAGCTGCCCGACAAACTCGAGCGGGCCCGCGGCCTCGGGGTGCACGAGGCGTACACCCCGGAAGACGCTCAGGACAAGGGGTTCAAAGCCGCCGTCGTGATCGAGGCGGTCGGTCATCCGAGCGCCCTGGAAACCGCGGTGGAGCTCACCGCCGCGGGGGGTCGCACGGTGACTGTCGGCCTGCCTCCACCCGATGCGCGGGTATCCTTGTCGCCCTTGGGTTTTGTCGCTGAGGGCCGATCGCTGATCGGCAGCTACCTCGGTTCGGCGGTCCCTTCCCGCGAGATCCCCCACTTCGTCGAACTGTGGCGTGCGGGACGGTTGCCGGTCGAGTCGCTGGTGTCGTCGACGATCACGCTCGACGACATCAACTCCGGCATGGACGAACTGGCCGACGGCCGGGCCGTGCGTCAGGTCATCCGCTTCGGGTAGAGGTCAGAACCAGCTCTCGCGCATGTCCAGCGTGGTGCGGTCCAGGCTGGCGAGAAGGTCGAGTTGCGGTGCGGTCTTGGGTAGTTCGTACCGAAAGAAGTAGCGGGCGGCTTGACGCTTGCCGTCATAGAAGTCTCCGCTGTGATCCTGCGCCGCGATCTCCTGCTGCAGCCACATCCAAGCGACGACGATGTGGCCGAACGCCTCGAGGTAGATCACGCTGTTCGCCATCGCGGCCTCGACGTCGCCGCAGCCGAACATCTCGGCGGTGACGGCGGTGAGGCGCTGCCATGCGGCATCCAACAGACCTGCGTGTTCGGCGATCCGACCGCCGAGCGGGCCGGCCTCGGTCACCGTCGCTCCGATGGCCGCACCCAGCGCCGCCAGCCCGGCACCCCCGCGCGCAGGGACCTTGCGGCCCAACAGGTCCAGGCTCTGGATGCCGTGTGTCCCTTCGTGGATCGGGTTGAGCCGGTTGTCGCGGTAGTGCTGCTCGACGTCGTATTCGCGGGTGTAGCCGTAGCCACCGTGTACCTGGATCGCCAGGCTGTTGGCCTCCAGACACCATTGCGATGGCCAACTCTTGCCGACCGGTGTCAGCATCTCGAGCAGCAACGTGGTGCTGTCGCGCTCCTCATCGGAGGCCGCGCTGTGCTGGAGGTCGACGAGCTTGGCGCAGTACAGCAGCAACGCCAATCCGCCTTCGGCATAGGCCTTCTGGGCCAACAGCATCCGCTTGACATCGGCGTGCTCGATGATCGGTACCTGGGGCGTCGACGGGTCCTTGTCGCTGACCGGTCGCCCCTGTGGGCGCTCGCGGGCGTACTGAACCGACTTGAGATAGCCGGTGTAACCGAGCGCCACCGCACCCATCCCGACGCCGAGCCGCGCCTCGTTCATCATCGTGAACATGTAGGCGATCCCGCGGTGCGGCTCACCGACGAGGTATCCGACCGCGCCGGATTTCCCGCCGGGTGTGTACGCGCCCTCGCCGAGGTTGAGCACCGTGTTCGTGATGCCACGTTGACCCATCTTGTGGTTCAGCCCGGCCAGCACGACGTCGTTGCGCTCGCCGATCGCGCCGTCGCCGTCGGTCAGGTACTTGGGCACGATGAACAGCGAGATGCCCTTGGTTCCCGGTGGGCCGCCGGGGATCTTGGCGAGCACCAGGTTGACGATGTTGTCGGTGAGTTCGTGTTCGGCGCCCGAGATCCACATCTTCGATCCGAACAGCCGGTAGGTGCCGTCGTCGGCCGGTTCGGCGCGGGTGACGATGTCGGCCAGCGACGAACCCGCCTGGGTCTCCGACAACGCCATGGTGCCCGAGAACCGCCCGGCCAGCATCGGTTTGACGAACTCCTCGACCTGCTCGTCGGTGCCGAAGCGGGCCAGCAGGTTGGCGTTGGCCATCGTCAGCATCAGATAGCCCGTCGTGCTCAGGTTGGCCGCCGAAAACCAGGCGAAGGCGGCCTGCGCCACGGTCGCGGGCAGCTGCGCGCCGCCGAGACGGTGTTCCATCGACATCGCGATGAGGTCGGCCTCGGCGAACGCATCCCAGGCCTCCTTGACCTCGGGGATGACGGTCACCTTCTCGCCGTCGAAGGTCGGCTCGTTGGCATCGCTCTTCTTGTTGTGCGGCGCGAAGTACCGCGTCGCCAATTGCTCGCAGAGCAACAGCACCGCGTCGAAGGTCTCGCGTGAGTGTTCGCCGAACCGCTCGCGCTCGGTCAACTCCTCGACCTTCAACCACTCATATAGCAGGAAGTCGAGGTCGCGGCGCGACAGCAGCAGTGACTTCACGGTGCGGTCGCGGTGTCGGGTTCCCCGGGCAACGCGTCGACCGCGATGCCCAGCGGCGACTCGGTGCGCACGGTCTCGTCACGGATCAGACCGCGCAGCAGCGCCGTGCTGAACTCGACCGCGATCTCCTGTGCGGTGCGCCTGCCGTGCGGCCGCAGCCAGCGGTAGGCGCCCAGTGTCATGCCGATGTAGCCGAGCGCGAGGACGTGCGAATCGCAGTCGTAGAACTCGCCGCTGGCGATGCCACGGTCGATGACGTCGCGGACGTGTTCGTAGACCTGCGTCTCCTTCTCCCGGATGTAGGCCACCTGGTCTTCGGTGAACCACTCGCCGATATAGGGGCCCTCCTGGAAGTAGACGGCGGCGCGTTCGATGTCGCTGGCGATGCCGACGAGCAACCGGCGGGTGAAGTGGTAGATCGTTTCGCGCGCGGACGCCGACGGGTCGTCGTGCAGCGCGTCGACGGTGAAGTCGGCGGCACCCTTGTAGATGTCGTAGAGGATCAGCGACTTGCTGGCGTAGTAGTGGTAGACGGTCGCCTTGTTCAGGCCGACCGCGTCGGCGACGTCGTCCATCCGGGTGCCGTGGTAGCCGCGGGCGGCGAAGAGCTTGGTCGCGACGGCCAACAACTCGTCGCGACGGGTCCTCCCGTTCGGGGTGGCGGCGTCCGCAGAGGGCATGGCGACTCACTATATGCAGGCCGGAACCTCGTCCGGGTGTCAATCAACTGGTTGGAAGTGTAGGTGTTGGGGGTGTCGCCGACCGCACCGCGGGTCTAGACTTCGGTCATAACCGGCCCGTACTCGAGAGGTGACCCCATGGATCCGAATCCGGACTATGACGCGAGCGACGAGCTGGAGTACGGCGTGAACTGGTTCGCCTGGATTCTCCGCGGGGTGTACCCGCCGCCGGCCTATCCGCCGGTTTAACCCGTCAACTGCCAGCGGTGCACACCCGCGCCCTGGGCGTAGGACAGATGTCCGCCGAGCGCGCCGCCCACTGAGACCGCGGTCAACCCGAGCACGCTGAACGTGCGCGCCGCACCCACCTTGCCGCGCTTGTACTTCCGATAAGCCACCCAGAACGCCACTGCCGCGACCGTGTTGCCCGCCGCGTGCACGAGGCCGACCCGCCGCTGCCGCGTCCCCAGCGTGGGAAACTCCGCCAGCCCGGCCAGCACTGCGGGCGGTGTCGCGGCCAACCCGATCGCGATCAGCTGCCGCGCGGCGTCGCGGTCCTTGAACACCAGATCCAGCACCATCGACGACATCCACGCGCCGATCGGCAGGGTGACCATCAGCGGATGTGTGGGGTGACCCAGCCACGAGCCGCGCAGTCCCCGTGCCAACGCGCCGTCACCGAGCATCCGGTCGACGGCATCGGCCGTCCGGTCCGCGACCGCGTCGAGTGAGTCGGCCGATTCGGGCGTCTGAAGAAGCGCGTGCATGTCCATGCCGTCCGGTTACCCGACCGGCGCCGGCTGAATCGCCCGCTGTCAGGCAGCGCGCGGCAGCGTGCGCAGCGCCGTGCGGATCGCGAGGTAGATCACCGACGAGGTGATCACGAAGATCGGCCACCCCATCGCGACACGGGCCACGGCGAGCAGTCCCTCCCGGTCGGTGTCGTAGAGGTAGTACTGCACCAGAAAGCGCGACCACGACGACGTGGCCATCACCGCGGTGGCGATGTCGAAAGCCAGGCGCACCCGTGGGACCTGCCGCCAGGCACTGTCGCGTCCGGTGATCCACGCCCACACGACTCCGACCAGCGGACGCCGCACCACCAACGACGTGGTGAACGCGATCGCCAGAGCGAGGTACATCCAGATCCCCGGCAGATAGAAGTCCTTGGCGCGGCCGGTGATCAGGGCCACGACCGCGCAAACCGCCACCCCGGCGAAGCCGAACAGGGCGGGCCGTATCGAACCTCGTTGCAGCAGTTGCGCAATCGCCACGAGGGCCGCGGCGCCCACGGCGGCTCCGGTGGCCACCAGCAGGCCCAGCGTCGGCGACGATACAGCGAACACCGCGACCGGCAGCGCGGAGTAGACCAGTCCGCGCACGCCGCCCGCACGGGCCAGCAGGACCTCGACCGGCGAACGTCGCTCCGTCACCCGCTTGAGCTTACGGCTCCCAGGTAGCGCTAGAGCGCCTTGAGTTCCTCGATCACCGAGGTGACCGACTTCTTGGCGTCGCCGAACAGCATCGAGGTCTGGTCGAGGAAGAACAACGGGTTCTCGATGCCCGCATAGCCCGCGTTCATCGACCGCTTGAGCACGATCACCGAACGCGACTCGTCGACGTTGAGGATCGGCATGCCGTGAATCGGGCTCGACGGGTCGTTACGCGCGGCCGGATTGGTGACGTCGTTGGCGCCGATGACCAAAGTGACGTCGGTGCGGCCGAATTCGCCGTTGACGTCGTCCATCTCCTTCATCGAGTCGTACTCGACGTCGGCCTCGGCCAGCAGCACGTTCATGTGCCCGGGCATACGGCCCGCGACGGGATGGATGGCGTACTTCACCTCGACGCCTTTGCTTTCCAACAGGTCGGCCATCTCTTTGACGGTGTGCTGGGCCTGCGCGACGGCCAGCCCGTAACCGGGGACGACGATCACCTGGTTGGCGTAGGCCATCTGGATCGCGGCGTCCGCGGCGGAGGTGGCCTTGACCGTGCCCTGGTCGCCCCCCGGCCCGGCCACCGCCTCGGCGCCGCCGCCGAAGGAGCCGAACACGATCGCCGGGATCGACCGGTTCATCGCCACGGCCATCAGGTTGGTCAGGATCGAACCCGATGCGCCGACGATCATGCCCGCGACGATCATCGCGGTGTTGTCCAGCGCCAGACCCGCTGCGGCCGCGGACAATCCAGTCAGCGCGTTGAGCAACGAGATGACGACCGGCATGTCCGCGCCGCCGATCGGGAACACCACGAACAGGCCCATCAGGCCGGCGAACACCAGGACCAGCGCGATCGCCCACCCGGGGGTACCCGTGCCGGCGTTGAGCCCGATGTAGATCGCGGCGGCGGTCGCACCGAGCAGCAGCACGACGTTGGCGGCCTGAAACACCTTCGCGGAAGCAACAAGTCGCTTCTCGATGTTCTTGGGGATCGACTCCTGCAGTTTGAGGAACGCCACCAGCGAACCCCAGAACGACACCGACCCGATGATCGCGGCCAGCAGCGACCCCGCCACCAACGCGACCGTCGGATGCTGGTCGGGCGTGAAATGCGCGAAGCCGTCGGTCTCGATGAACTCCGCCCACGCGATCAACGCGACCGTGCCACCGCCGACGCCGTTGAACAGCGCCACCAACTGCGGCATCGCGGTCATCTTGGTCTTCTTGGCCGGTGGCACACCGAGAATCACGCCGAGCGCCAATCCGGCCACGATCAGCACCCAGTTGATCGGCGCGGTGTCGCGCACCTTGATCAGCGTGGCGATCACGGCGATGGCCATACCGGTGGCCGCGATCCAGTTGCCCCGCACCGCGGTTTTGGGTCCGGTCAGCCCGGACAGGCCGAGGATGAACAGCGAGAACGCGACGATATAGAGGACGGTGACGAGGTAGTTCACTTGTCAGCCGCCTCAACAGCTTTGGGCTCGGTGTTCTGGGCGGGCCTTCGCCCTTTGAACATCCCCAGCATCCGGTCGGTGACCAGGAAGCCGCCGATCACGTTGAGCGTGCCGAAGATCAGCGCCACGAAGGCGATCGTCCGCACACCCCATGGCGCGTCTGCGGGCAGATCACCCAGCACGATCAGCGCACCGAGCACCACGATGCCGTGGATGGCGTTGGTGCCCGACATCAGCGGTGTGTGCAAGGTGTTGGGCACCTTGGAGATCACGGCGAACCCGACGAACCCGGCGAGCACCAGGATCGCGAGATTGGCCAGCAGGTTGTCGTACATCAGTTTTCTCCCCGGGTGACGCAGGAGGCCGCCACCACCTCGTCATCGAAATCGGGCATGAGCTTGCCGTCGCTGATCAGTAGCTCCAGCAGCGAGGTCAGGTTCTTCGAGTACAGCTCGCTGGCGTGTTCGGGCATGGTGGCCGGAAGGTTCAGCGGTGAGGCGATCGTGACGCCATGGCGGACCACGGTCTGCCCCGGCTCGGTGAGCTCGCAGTTGCCGCCCGTCTCGCCGGCGAGGTCGACGACCACGCTGCCCGGCTTCATCCCCTCGACCGCGGCGGCGGTCACCAGTCGGGGCGCCGGCCTGCCGGGCACCAACGCGGTGGTGATCACGACGTCGAAGCCGGTGATCGCCTGCTCCAGTTCCTTCTGCTGTTGTGCGCGTTCCTCGTCGGACAGCTCGCGGGCATAGCCGCCCTCCCCGGCCGCCTCGATGCCCAGCTCGAGCCACTGCGCGCCGACCGAGCGGACCTGGTCGGCCACCTCGGGGCGCACGTCGTAGCCGGTGGTGCGCGCGCCGAGCCGCTTGGCGGTGGCCAGCGCCTGCAGCCCCGCCACGCCGACGCCGAGCACCAGCACCGACGCCGGTTTCACGGTGCCTGCGGCCGTGGTGAGCATCGGGAAGAACCGCGTCGACTCCGAAGCCGCCAGCAGCACGGCCTTGTAGCCCGCGACGTTGGCCTGTGACGACAGCGCGTCCATCACCTGGGCGCGCGAGATACGCGGGATCGCCTCGACGGCGAAGGCCTGCACACCTGCGGCCTTCAGGGCGGCGATCTGGTTGTCGTCGTTGCGGGGGGCGAGGAAACCGATCAGCGTCTGCCCGCTCGTGAGCTTGGCGACCTCTTCGGCGGTCGGCGGCGCAACTTTGACCACGACGTCGGTGCTCCATGCGTCACCGATCGTCGCGCCCGCTGCGGTGTAGAGGTCGTCGGGCAGAAGGGCCCGCTCACCCGCGCCGGACTCCACGACGACGGTGACACCGCTCTTCACCAGCGACGCGACGGCCTTCGGCACCAACGCGACGCGGCGCTCGTCGGCTTCTGATTCGCGTACCACCCCAACCGTCGGGGCCGCCCCGCCGGCGACATCAGCATGCGTCTGCTCTGTCATGACGGAACACCTTAACCGCTACCGCTGGTCACATCTAAATCGGTACGGTCAGTCGCGGATTTCCACCGGCACGGCGCACCGGAAACGGCGCCCGCGCGAACTAGCATCCCGAAGGTGCCGGAAGCGTCGTTGCCGAAGTCCCGTAATCGCCGACGCGCACGGCTGGCCGACATCGCCACGGTGCTGATCATCCTGGTCGTCTACATCACGTCGCTGGTCGGTTATCACTATCTCTCCGGCGAGCCCGTCTCCTTGGGTCCTCCTGACCTCGGAGACAGCGGGGACAACATCGTCCAGGTCACCCTGTCGGAACTGCACACCGTCGCCAACCAGATCGACGTCAAGGTCGTGGTCTTCCCGTCGGACAACCACATGAACGATGACCTCAATGTGGTCAACACCGATATCGCGGTGCGGCTGTTCATCAACGAGATCAACATCGACATCGAAGACCTGCAGACGCCGAAGGGCCAGTTGCCTGCCCAGATCAGCGCCACGCTGTCCGCGAAGGGCGACCCGGACAAGTGGCCTTTCGACTCGTACACGGTCGGCGCTCTGGGAGCCGACATCATCGTCGGAAGCGGTGACGACCGCACGTTCGAGCCCGCTCGGGTGGTGGTGACCGGCGGACTCGACGGGTGGGACATCGCCAGCACGCGAAGCGGGCCGGCCACCCAGTCGGCTGACGACGGCGACTACGAGACGGTGACGTTGAAACGCGCGAAGGGACCGCTCGCCTTCGATGTGGGCCTGTGCCTGGTGTTGATCACCCTGCCCGCGCTGGCTCTCTTCGTGTCGATCGAGATGCTGCGCGGACGGCGCAACTTCCTCCCGCCCTTCGGCACGTGGTACGCCGCCTCGCTGTTCGCGATCATCCCCATCCGCAACTTCATGCCCGGTGCGCCGCCGCCGGGCGCGTGGATCGACCAGATCCTGGTGCTGTGGGTGCTGCTCGCGTTGACGGGAGCGATGGTGCTGTACTTCGCGGCCTGGTGGCGACGCAGCGACTGACGGCGCGGTAGCCGCCGGCCAGGCCCGCCTATGGTGGTCTCGACCAGTACAACCACGGGAGGCCATCGGATGGCTGTCGACCGGCTGCTGCCCACCCCGGATGCCGAAGATTTGATCGCGTTGACCCGCGACATCGCCGACAAGGTGCTCGACCCGATCGTCGACGACCACGAGAAGGCCGAGCGCTATCCCGAAGGCGTGATGGCGCAACTGGGGGCGGCCGGACTGCTCAGCCTGCCCCAACCCGAGGAGTGGGGTGGTGGCGGCCAACCCTACGAGGTGTACCTCCAGGTGCTCGAGGAGTTGGCGGCCCGGTGGGCGGCCGTCGCGGTGGCGGTCAGCGTGCACAGCCTGTCGTCGCATCCCCTGCTGATGTTCGGCGCCGACGAGCAGAAGCGGCGCTGGCTGCCCGGCATGTTGTCGGGTGAGCAGATCGGCGCCTACAGCCTGTCGGAGCCGCAGGCCGGTTCGGACGCAGCGGCGTTGCGCTGCGCGGCTGCCAAGACGGGGGACGGGTACGTCATCAACGGCTCCAAGTCGTGGATCACCCACGGCGGGCGTGCCGATTTCTACACGTTGTTCGCGCGGACGGGCGAGGGGTCGAAGGGCATCTCGTGCTTCCTGGTGCCCGGTGACCTGCCCGGGCTGAGCTTCGGGAAGCCCGAGGAGAAGATGGGCCTGCACGCGATCCCGACCACGTCGGCGTTCTACTCCGATGCCCGCATCGACGCGGACCGGCTGATCGGCGCCGAGGGCCAAGGCCTGCAGATCGCCTTCTCTGCACTGGATTCCGGGCGGTTGGGCATCGCCGCGGTCGCGACCGGGCTGGCCCAGGCCGCGCTCGACGAGGCCGTCGCCTACGCCAACGAGCGAACGACGTTCGGGCGCAAGATCATCGACCATCAGGGCCTCGGCTTCCTGGTGGCCGACATGGCCGCTGCGGTCGCCAGTGCGCGGGCTACGTACCTGGACGCGGCGCGTCGACGTGATCAGGGCCGGCCGTACTCACAGCAGGCCAGTGTCGCCAAGCTGATCGCCACCGACGCCGCGATGAAGGTGACCACCGACGCGGTGCAGGTGTTCGGCGGTGCCGGTTACACTCGCGACTACCGCGTCGAGCGCTACATGCGGGAAGCGAAGATCACCCAGATCTTCGAGGGCACCAACCAGATTCAGCGCCTCGTCATCGCCCGCGGGCTCACGTCCTGATCTCGGCCGGTTCACCGAGCGACGGTTCGGGCGGCGAGGTGACCGTGACCCGTGTGCCGTGGCCTTCTTCCGAGCTCACCTTCAGCGACCCGCCCATGGCGTCGAACCGGGCCAGCAGTGAGCCCAGGCCGATATGGCCGTCGGCGACGTACTGCTCGATGATCGCCGGGTCGAATCCCTTGCCGTCGTCGGAGACCGTCAGCACGACCCGGTCCCCTTGCCGCGACAGTCCCACCCGCACCGTCGTCGCGTCGGCGTGCTTGTAGATGTTGGTCAGCAGTTCGCGGGCCGCCCGGTAGAGCAACTGCTGCGATTCGGGCTTGCCGACGTCGTCGAGGTCCGCCTCGATCTCGTAGAGACCACGGGACTCGTGCTGGCGCAGCAGTTCTCGTACCGCCGGGGTGAGCCCCAGTTGGGCCAGCACTTGAGGGTGCAGTTGGGTCACCGTCGAGCGCAGCGCCGCGGCGGTCTGCTGCAACGCGTCGCGAAGCGCCTCCAGCGCGGGATCGTCGCTGTTCTCCTGCAATTCGTCGAGGTCCAGACGCGCCGCGAGCAGTGTCTGCAGCGGTCCGTCGTGCAGGTTCTCGGCGACCTCTCGGTTGTGGCGCTCGTCGGCCTGCATCGCCTCGGAAACCAGTTGGCGCCGTACCGCTTGCAGCTTCGCCACCCGCGCCTGGCGGCGGACCAGCACCATGCACAGCGCGGTCATCGCCACCGCACCCCACAGCAGGAAGCCGAAGTGGGTGTAGACGACATTCGGCAATCCCATCGTGTCGTCGCGTTTCGAGTACACCACCCACGCCCCGAGATAGGCCGTCGCCGTGCCGATTCCGAGCAGTGCGGTCAGCATGGGCCGGTCCTGGAACGCGACCGCGATGGGCAGCAGGAAGAAGACGGGGAGCAGCGCGGCGGTGGCGCCACCGGAGACCAGGCACAGCACCAGGATCATCAGGACGTCGACGCCGGTGGACGCCCAGCCTGCCCACCAGGGCACCGGGCCGCGCAACACCGCGACGAGCCACAGCACGGCCGCGACCGCCCATATCCCGAGCACCACCGCGTACAGCCCGGGAAGCCAGTGGTCGACCTCCCAGATCACCACCAGCACCGCGATGAGCGCGAGCAGCGGCAGCCGCAGGACCGCGGAAACACGTACGGGCTCCGCGGTGAGGAAGCTCGCGATCCGGTTCAGCACGACGGTGTCAGTCCAGCAGCTTGCGGCGCATCGCCTCGGCGACGGCGGCGCCGCGGTCGTTGACGCCGAGCTTCTCGTAGAGCCGCTGCACGTGGGTCTTCACCGTCGATGGCGCCAGGAACAGCTGCTTGGCCATCGCCGGGATGCTGGTCCCGGACGCGATCAGTCGGAGCACCTCGCGTTCCCTCGGGCTCAGCGTCGGACCGTTGGGTTCAGAGCGCTTGCGGATCTCACCGGCCAGGCCGGCGGCCAGGCTCGGTGCGACGACATCTCGGCCCTTGGCGCAATCGAGCACCGCGTTGACGAGCTCCGCCCGAGTGGATTCCTTGGGCAGGAATCCCGCTGCGCCGTTCTGCAGTGCCTGATAGACGATCGCGGACTCGTCGTGCGCGGAGATGAGCAACACTCGCGTGGGCAGTTCGTCCCGTATGACAGCGGCCGCCACCTCGGACCCGTCCATGCCCGGCATCCGGTAGTCCAGCAGGGCCACCTGCGGGGTATGTGAGCGGATCGCTTCGAGAGCGGTCGCGCCGTCGTCGGCCTCCGCCACCACCTCGATCTGGCCGCTGGACACCAGCGCTCGGACCACCCCGTCGCGAAACATCGGATGGTCGTCACCCACCACCACCCGGACCTTGTCACCGGTCGTACCGCTCGCCACGGGTGTCAGCTTGGCATAGCGGGGCGTCCGCTTCCCCTATTTGGGGGACACGAGATTCATCCCGATCGCCCACCGGTCTCCCGACATACAGCGCGATTGTGTTGCAGCACTCTTGAGTCATCGCCGGAACAAGCCGGTGGTCAGAACAAGACAACAAGGATCAAAGGAGATTCGAAATGACCACCAACACCAATCGCCGCCTCGCCCGCTTCGTCGCGCTGCCGGTCCTCGGGGCCGGAATCCTCGCCGGGGCACTCGGTTTCGCCGGAGCCGCCAGCGCGGGTACCTACTCCCCCGACAACACGCCGCGGCCGGGCATCGTCGCGACGCCCAGCGTCCACGCTCCGTCGGTTCAGAACGGAACGCACGGCCACCGCATCGACCACATCGAGTTCGAGCAGCCGTCCTATCACCGGTGAGGGGGGACGAAAGCGGGGGCACCGATTCGGTGCCCCCGCTTCACGTGTTCGATCAGACCGAGGTCAGCACCTCGGCGGTCTGCAGCGCCTGGCCCACACCGGAGACGATCGAGGCCAACCGGATCGCTTCGAAGATGACCGTGCGTGACACGTCGGCGTCGCGCAGGGTCTTCTCGTGCGCTGTGACGCAATGGCCGCATCCGTTCATCGCCGACACCGCCAGCGACCACAGCTCGAAATCCTCCTTGGCGACACCGGGATTGCCGATGATGTTCATCCGCAGCCCGGCCCGCAGGTCGTCATAGGCGCCGTCGAGCTGGCCCTTGGTGCGGTAGAAGACGTTGTTCATCCCCATGATCGCGGCCGCACCGAGGGCGGCGTTGTAGGCCTCCTGGCTCAGGATGTCCAGAGCGTCCTCGGCGATCTCCCGCAGCAGTCGCTCGTTCCTCGTCGCCGCGGCGGTCGCCACCAGGGCGCCCCACAACTGCTCCTCGGACAGCTCGGTTGTCTTGACGATGCTGCCGAAGTTGAGCTTCAGGTCCTTGGCGTACTCCGGAAGGGCTTCCTTGATGTTGTCGATGCTCATGGTTACACCGCCTCTGCCAGCAGCTCGGCCGGCTTGATCGTGGGATCACCCTTCTTCCAGTTGCAGGCGCACAGCTCGTCGGACTGCAGCGCATCGAGCACGCGCAGCACCTCGTCGACGTTGCGGCCCACGGATCCTGCCGTCACCGACACGAACTGGATCTCGTTGTTCGGGTCGATGATGAACGTCGCCCGGTCGGCCACGCCGTCGGCGTTGAGCACACCGGTCGCCAGCGACAGCTCGCGCTTGAGGTCCGAAGCCATCGGGAACGGCAGCTTCTTGAGGTCCTCGTGCTGGGCGCGCCACTGGAAGTGGACGAACTCGTTGTCGACGGACACGCCGATGACCTTCGCGTCGCGGTCCTCGAAGTCGTCGTTGAGCTTGCCGAACGTGGCGATCTCCGTCGGGCACACGAAGGTGAAGTCCTTCGGCCAGAAGAAGACGATCCGCCACTTGCCCTCGTGGTCCTCGCTGGTCACGCGGGTGAAATAGTCGTCGGGCTGCTTGGCATCGACCTCGGAGAGGTCACCGCCGACCACCGCCGCCATGTCGTACCTGGGGAACTGGTCACCGATTGTCAACAATGCCATTCGCGAGCACCATCCTTATCGCTTAGTTTGGATTCAGTCCAGATTACGTATTCGATACTCGGCCTTTCTCGGTGCGAAGGCAAGCTAAACGAACGTGATTGTGGCCACACCTGCGCCGTGAAATGGGTTCGCTGTCAGCGTATTTCGGGGTCCACCGGGACGGACGCATCGCAGAGTGCGCGGACCCTCGCGCCAGCGACGTTGCTACGGTCGATGGATGTCGAACATCTCCGAGAACGACCGCATCGAGGACGTCACGCCCGGCGACATCGTCCTCGTCGACCGCGGCGCCGAACCCGTCCCGTCCAAGGTGGTGCACAAGGACGTCAACGACGGCACGGCCGTCATCACCTACGAGCTCGACGACGGTACGACGTTCCAGGTCGAATACGCCGCGGGCACCCGGGTGACCCGCAGCCTGGAGGCCAAGTGGGAGTCCGGGCAAAGCCCGACGCAGCACAAACCCGTCTGAGGAGGTGACATATCGTGGCGGGCATGGACTTCGCGATGTCGGCCAAGGCTCAGGACTACCACCAGCGCCTGGGCGAATTCATGACGGAATTCGTCTTCCCCGCCGAGGCCGAGTACCACCGCTACCGCGAAGAGGCCGGTCCCAAGGACCACACCGTCCCGCCGATCGTCGAGGACCTCAAGAAGCTCGCCAAGGAACGCGGGTTGTGGAATCTGTTCCTGCCCGCCGAGTCGGGTCTGAGCAACCTCGAGTACGCGCAGCTGGCCGAGCTGACCGGTTGGAGCATGGAGATCGCGCCCGAGGTCACCAACTGCGCGGCCCCCGACACCGGCAACATGGAGACGCTGCACCTGTTCGCCAATGAGCAGCAGCGCAAGCAATGGCTCGAACCGCTGCTGGCCGGCGAGATCCGCAGCGCCTTCGCGATGACCGAACCCGCGGTCGCCTCCAGCGACGCCCGCAACATCGAGACCACGATGCTGCGCGACGGGGACGACTACGTCATCAACGGTCGCAAGTGGTGGATCACCGGCGCGGCCGATCCGCGCTGCAAGATCATGATCGTGATGGGCCGCACGAATCCGGATGCGGCCAGCCACCAGCAGCAGTCGATGATCCTCGTGCCGACCGACACCCCGGGCGTCGACATCCAACGTTCGCTTCCGGTGTTCGGCTACCAAGACCAGCACGGGCATTGCGAGATCGTCTTCGACAACGCAAGGGTGCCGGCCGAGAACCTGCTCCACGAAGAGGGCAGCGGGTTCGCGATCGCCCAGGCCCGCCTCGGCCCGGGGCGTATCCACCACTGCATGCGCGCGATCGGCGCCGCCGAGCGGGCGCTGGCGTTGATGATCGACCGTGTGCAGAACCGCGTGGCGTTCGGCAAGCCGTTGTCCGAGCAGGGGGTGGTGCGCGAGTCGATCGCCAAGTCGCGCAACCAGATCGACCAGGCCCGCCTGCTGTGCCACAAGGCGGCGTGGACGATCGACGAGCAGGGCAACAAGAGCAAGGACGCGCAGGTGCTGGTCGCCCAGATCAAGGCGGTCGCCCCGCAGATGGCGTGCGACGTCATCGACCGCGCGATCCAGGTGCACGGCGGTATGGGGATCTGTGATGACGTGCCCCTGGCCCGGCTGTACGCCTGGCACCGCGCGATGCGGCTGTTCGACGGGCCGGACGAGGTGCATATGAGGACCATCGCCCGCGCCGAACTCGGTAGGGAGAAAAGCGCTTTCGCGACGGCGGCGAGCCGCCAATCGGGCCCAGCGGTGGCCGGAGGAGCCGGATAGGTGGCGGGCAACCCCGACGCCCTGTCAGGGGCGTGGAACTTCCGCGACATCTCCGAGGAGACCGGTATCAGACCCGGGCAGTTCTTCCGGTCCAGCGAGCTGAGCGGTCTGGACGAGGTGGGCCGCGAGCTGTTGCGCCGGTTGAACATCACCGATGTCGCCGACCTGCGCTCGGACCGTGAGGTCGAGCGGCGCGGGCCCGGGCGGGTGCCCGACGGCGTCGCGATACACCGGCTGCCGTTTCACGAGCTTGCCAAACCCGGCGCGGAGGCCCCCCATGAGCAGAGCTTCCAGCGCATGATGACCGAAAAGCCCGACGACGAAGACGTGGCGGTGGCGGCGGGCCGGTTCATGACCGAGGAGTACCAGAAGTTCCCGACGCTGCCCGGTGCGCATTTGGCCGTGCGCCAGGTCATTTCGATGCTCGCCGGGCAACGCCCGGTCATCGCGCACTGCTTCGCCGGTAAGGACCGCACGGGCTTCACGGTCGCAACCGTGCTCGAGGCGGTCGGTGTGCAGCGCGATGCCATCCTGGCCGACTTCCTGCGCAGTAACGAGGCAGTACCGCAGCTGCGCGAAAGCATCCTCGAGTCGATCCGCAACCGGTCAGAGGACACCACCGACGAAATCGTCACCTTCGCCGAGGCGCGGCTTACCGAGGAGGTGCTCGGCGTGCGCGAGGACTACCTCGAAACCGCGCGACGTTCGATCGTCGAGAACTACGGCTCGGTGCGGGGCTACCTCGAGGCCGCCGGCGTCACCGACGATGAGGTCGTGCGGCTGCGCACCGTCCTGCTCGGCTGAAATCCGGTCAGGCCCCGCCTTTTTCGGCCTCGTACTTCTGCGTCATGTGCTCGATCGCGGACAGCTGCGTCTGGGCCAGGTTCTCGCGCACATCGCGGGCGCGCGCCGCGGCGTCGAGCGTCGGCTGGGCCTGACCCTGGAAGTGCGGTATGACCTCGGCGGCGAACAGTTCCGCGCTGCGCTTGGTGGCGGCGGGATTGGCCCATTCGTGGCCCATCTGGAGCATGCACCCGAAGCCGCCGGACTGATCCCACAGCCGCTGCACCTGGGCGCGGGCTCGTTCGGGTGTTCCGATCACTCCGGCGCCCGCGTTGTTGATGATGTCGATCATGTCGTCGATCCGGTCCCCGGGAATCGTCATCTGCGGGAATGCGGCGACCTTCTGGAAGTAGTTGAACCACGGCTCGATACCGAAGCGGACGTCGGCGCGCGCTTGTTCGTCGGTTTCGGCGATGTGCATGGGGCACACGAGCGACCAGTTGCGGCGGTCGACCGTGGTGCCGAACGCGGCCGCCCGTTCCTCGGCGATCCCCCAGTGATGCGCGAGCGCATCGAATCCCTCGACGACGAGCGTCGCACCGATCGACAGCAGGCCGATTCCGTGCTTGCCTGCCAGCCGCGCCCCGGTCGGTGAGGCCACCGCGGCGACACTGAGCGGGATTCCGTCCTCCGCATAAGGCGCCAGTTGCAGTCTGGCGTCGTGGAGTTCGTGGGTGGCGGTCTTGGCCGAGACCGTTTCGCCCTTGAGCAACCGCACGACGATGTCGAGGTTGGTCTCCAGAAGTTCACGGGTGTCGGTGGGCGTCAGGCCGATCATCGCCGAGTCGGTGGGCAGCGAGCCGGGCCCCATGCCGCCGATGATGCGGCCGTGGGTGAGGTGGTCGAGCAGCATCAGCCGGTCGGCCGCCCACAGCGGGTTGTGGTACGCCAGCGAGATGACGCCGGTGCCGAACCGGATCCGCTTGGCGCGCTGCGCGGCCGCCGCGATGAACACCTCGGGTGAGCTGATGATCTCGCTTCCCGCCGAATGGTGCTCGCCGATCCACGCCTCGTCGAAGCCCAGCGCGTCGAGGTGCTCGATGAGCTCCAGATCGCGCTGCAGCGCGAGCGTCGGGTTGGTGCCGGCGCGGTGAAACGGTGCGATGAAGTATCCGAAACGCAGCTTGGCCATGCCTGCAAGCTACTGCGTCAGGTACACCCCGATGACCCAAACGACGGTGGCGAGCAATGCGCCGGCCATTTCGACGCCGACCGACAAGGCGACGCCCTTGAGCGCATGCTTCGTCGACACCCACGCCACGCGCCGGTTGTGCCGGTTGGTCAGTTCAGAGAGATAGATGCCCAGCACGAAGCCGATCGGGAGTCCGAGTATGGGGATCACGAAGAAGCCGACCACGCCGAGCGCTCCGCCCGCGACCAGGCTCAGGGTGCGCACATCAGCCTCCCGCATCCGTCGCACCGGCCACGTGTACTTGATCAGCGCCGCAGCACCGAGCAGCACGGTCGCCACGGCCAGCGTCACCCACGCGGCGGGTTCCTGCTCGACGAGCGCCCACACCGCGATCGCCCCGAAGACCAGCAGTGTCCCGGGAAGCACCGGCACCACGATGCCGACGATGCCGACCGCGATGGCCAACGCGACAAGCACGATCCCGCCGGTGGTCATGGGTTGAATCTACGTGTGGTCGTAGCGGCTCGGCCGCGGTCGGCTCACGGGCGCCGGGCCCGCACCCACTGGAGGTTGCCGACGGACTTGGTGCGCACGCCGACGAACCCGCGTTGCTCGAACATGTCGCCGAGTTCGTCTTCGGCGAAGAAGCGGGCCCCGCCGCTGGACAACCATCGCAGCGGCGGCGGCACATTGCCGACCGTGGGCGCCATGATCGCGATCCGGCCGCCCGGCCGCAGCACGCGGTACATCTCGGCCACCGCCGACGACGGCTCCGGGATCAGTTGCACCACCGCCAGCGACGTCACCGCGTCCAAGGTCTCGTCCCGGAACGGCAACCGCTGGGCGTCCGCCCGCAGAAATCCGACGTTGGGCCCGGCCTGCGCGCTGACCGCCCGCGCCAGCATCGGTCTCGAGATGTCGATGCCCAGCGCCAACCCAGCCGGTCCCGCCGCGCGGGCCAGCGAGGCGGTGACGTTGCCCGGCCCGCTTCCGATGTCGAGCGCGATACCGCCCTTCGGAATGTCGAGCCAGTCGATCGGCAGCTGCCAGGCGCCCACGAATCTGCGGACGATGCCCTGGGTGTAGTCGTAGAACATCGACCCCGGGCCCGACGCCCACACGGCCTGGATCAGACCGCGGTTCGCCGGCGGTGCCTGCTTCGGTGATGCCGCGTCGTCGAGCAGGTCCAGGTAGCCGTCGCGGACCTCGAGACGCGCCGGCGGATCGGAGAACAGCTCGACCGCCCTGCGCAGCGCAGGCGGCAGCGACGATTTCGGCTGATCGGTCACGCTTTCACGCTACCCCTGCGGTTCAGGCCCCGAGCTGGTCGGCCAGGTCGGCGAAATCGGCTGCCATGACGTCGAACTCGCCGTCCTCGATCTTCGACGGGCGGCGGCGGCGCGCCCCGTACTCCAGCGGCCGGTCGACGTAGGCGGTCATCAGGCCCGCCCGCTTCGCACCGCGCAGGTCGCTGGCGTGCGCGGCCACCAGCATCAGCTCACTGGGCGCGACGTCGAGCAGCTCGGCGCACCCGAGATAGGCCTCGGGATCGGGTTTGTAGTGGCAGAACAGCTCGGCCGAGATCACGCAGTCCCACGGCAGGGCCGCACGCTTGGCCATATTCGTCAGCAGCGAGACGTTCCCGTTGGACAGCGTCGTGATGAGGTAGCACGCCTTCAACCGGGTGAGGCCGTCCACGGCGTCGGGCCACGGGTCGAGGCGGTGCCAGGCCCGGTTGAGATTCTCGACGGCCGCGGCATCGACGCTCGTGATCCCCGCCGCGTCGAGCAGCTCGACGAGGATCATGCGGTGCAGGTCGTCGATCTTGGTCCACGGCAGCTCACCGCGGCGCACCCGGTCCATCGCTGGCGGATAGCCGGCCCGCCAGTCGTCGGCGAAGGCCGCCCAATCCCGTTGCACGCCATGGGTGCGACCGAACTCCTCGAGCTCGCGGATGATGCTCGAACGCCAGTCGACGACAGTGCCGAACACGTCGAATGCCAGCGCCTTCGGCATCTACGGCTCCAACACGACCTTGCCGAGCACGCCGCCGTCGGCGAGGACCTGCAACGCCTCGGCGCCCTTCGACAGCGCGAAGCGCATCGGCGGCGGCGGGCGCAATCCAGCCTCGACGAGCTGCGCGACGCCGAACTCGAACACCGACTGCGAGCCCGGCTTGCGGTTCACATATTCGCCGTAGCCCACCCCGATCACCGCCACATTGCGCAGCAGCAGCCGGTTCACCCTCACCGTCGGAATCCCGCCCGCCGCAAAACCGATCACCAGCAGCCTGCCCTCCACGGCGAGCGCGCGGATCGCGTCGTCGAACGCGTCGCCGCCGATGGGGTCGACCACCAGATCGACACCGTGGCCGTCGGTCGCGTCCTTGACCGCCTGCAGCCAGCCGTCGGTCAGCGGTAGCACGACGTCGGCGCCCAGCGACTCGACGAATTCGATCGCGTGCGGCCGGTGTACCATCGCGATCACCCTGGCGCCCAACGCCTTCGCGATCTGCACCGCCGCGGTGCCCACACCGCCCGCCGATCCCAGGACCAGCACCGTCTCGCCCGGTCGCAGCGCGCCCCGCTTGGCCAGCGCGAAGTACATCGTCTGGTAGTTGCCCAGCAGCGCAACGGCTTCCGCGTCGTCGAGGCCGTCGGGCGTCGGTGTCAGGCTGTCGGGTGACACTGCCACCCGCTCGGCCCACCCGCCGAGCATCGACAGCGCGGTCACCCGCTGCCCGGGTTCGAACTCCGACTCGTACGGCGCCGAGCGCACCACCCCGGCGACCTCCATGCCGGGGACGAACGGCGGTTCGAGCCGCAGCTGGTACTCCCCGCGCAGCAGCAACAGGTCCGGGAAGCTGACCCCGGCCGCACCGACGTCGACAACGACGACGTCCTCGCCGCCAACATCATCGACGTCGGTGTACGCCAGTCCAGCCGGTCCGGTGAGTTCCTGCGCGACAAGCGCTTTCATCGAAACTCAGCCGAGGCTGAAGGTGGCCCGCTGTGCCGCCGACAGGTCGGTGATCTCGCCCCACTTCGCGGCGATGTCGTCGACAGAAGGCACCTCGGAGAAGGTGAGCCCCTCGTTCTGGAACAGCGCTACCCGTTGGACTTTGCCGCCACCGACGATGAACACCGAAGCGGTGTCGGGCAGTTCCTCGGTCATCAGGTAGGCCACCACGGGCGCAACATATTCCGGCGTCAGCTTCTCGAAGACCTCCGGCGGCAGGATGTCCTGCGTCATGCGGGTCGCCGCGATCGGGGCGACGGCGTTGGCCTTGATGTTGTACTTCGCGCCCTCCTGGGCCAGCGTGTTGATCAGGCCGACGAGGCCGAGCTTGGCGGCGCCGTAGTTGGCCTGGCCGAAGTTTCCGAACAGACCGCTGGTCGAGGTGGCCACCACGACGCGCCCGAAGCCGTTCTCCCGGAAGTGCGGCCATGCGGCGCGGATCACGTTGTAACCGCCGTACAGGTGCACCTTGAGCACGGCGTCCCAGTTGGCGAACTCCATCTTGTGGAATGTGCCGTCGCGCAGGATGCCCGCGTTGGAGACCACACCGTCGACCTTGCCGAACTCGTCGAGCGCGGTCTTGATGATGTTCTCGGCGCCCTCGGGCTCGGCGACCGAGTCGTAGTTGGCGACCGCGCGGCCACCGGCGTCCTTGATCTCCTGGACGACCTGGTCGGCCATGTTCTGGCCGGCGCCGGTGCCGTCTCGGGCACCACCGAGGTCGTTAACGACGACGCTGGCGCCCTCTTTGGCGAGCGTCAACGCGTATTCGCGTCCGAGTCCGCCTCCGGCCCCGGTGACGACGACGACGCGATCCTGCACTCCTGGCATGGGGTTCCTTTCCACATTCCGCCGCGATTTCGGTGTAGTTGGTTGCGCTGGCCGCCACCAACTACACCCGAATCGCTAAAACAGGCGTTTGGCGAGCTTCAGCGCCTTCTCTGTATACGGGGGATAGATGAACGCGCCGACATCGGGTCGGGTCGGTTTGGTCATCACGGTCTTCTTGTGACTGAACTGTTCGAAGCCGTAGCGGCCGTGGTAGGCGCCCATGCCCGAGGGCCCGACGCCGCCGAACGGCAGCTTGTTCGTGGCGAAGTGGAACAGCAGGTGGTTGACCACCATCCCGCCGGCCGGCACCTCCTTGATCACCCGTTCCCTGATGCTCTTGGTCTTGGTGAACAGGTAGGCCGCCAGCGGCTTCGGCCGCGAATTGACGAAACTGATTGCGTCGTCAAGTGATTGGACCGTCACGACGGGCAGGATCGGGCCGAAGATCTCGTCGGTCATCAACGGTTCCGCCGGGTCGGGGTCGACGACGACGGTCGGCTGGATGCTGATCTTCGACGCGTCCGAACCACCGCCGACGACCACCTCACCCTTGGTCGCGGCCAACGCGTCGGTCAGCCGCCCGAAGTGGCGTTCGTTGACAATGCGTTTGCCGCCGGGGTTCTCCGACTCGAACGTCGTCACCGCCTCTTTGATCTTGTCGACCAGCTTGTCGCGGATCTTCGCGTCGGCGAGCACATAGTCGGGCGCGATGCAGATCTGCCCGGAGTTGATTAGCTTCGTCCACGCGATGCGCTTGGCCGCGACATCGATGTCGGCATCAGCGGAGACGATCACCGGGCTCTTCCCGCCGAGTTCGAGCGTGACCGGCGTCAGATGCGGTGCGGCGCCTTCGTAGACCTTGCGGCCGATCTCGGTGCCGCCGGTGAAGCAGATGTGGTCGAAGCCCTGCGCGATGAGCTCCTGGCTGACGGAGCCGTCGCCCTCGACCACCGCGATCGCGTCGGAGTCGAGGTAGCGCGGCACCAGTTCGGCCATCAGCGCCGACGACGCCGGACAGACCTCCGAGGGCTTGAGGACCACGGTGTTGCCCGCCGCGATCGCCCCGATCGCCGGGCCGATCGTCAGGACGAACGGGAAGTTCCACGCGCCGATGACCAGCACCGTGCCGAACGGTTCGTATTCGACCCAGCCCCGACCGGGCAGCTGCGACATCTCGAGCAGCCGATAGCGGCGCTTGGTCCACTTCTTGACGTTCTTGGCGGCGTCCTTGGCCTCACCGGCGGTGCTCGCGATGTCGGCCAGCCACGCCTCGAAACGGTTGCGCCCCAGATCCTGTTCGAGCGCGGCGGCGATGGCCTCCTCGTTCTCGACGGCGAGGCGTTCGATCGCCTTGAGCTGCCTTATGCGCCACTCGATGTCCCTCGTGCGGCCGGTTTTGAAGGTCTCGCGCAGGCGACGCACGATGCTGGGGATGTCTTCGGTGGCTTGTGCCGGAGTGGCGATATCGGTGGTCATGGGGAGTCCTTCCTGACCCGAGGAATGCCCCGATCCTAACCAACCGGTTGAACCGCCCAGAAGGCCTCGCGCCTTTTCCGCGTGAGCCCTCGCGCATGCGGGCCGTGAGCCCTCGCGCTAGCCGGCGAGCGACCGCGTTTGCCCGTCGACGCGCCGCGATTCAGCGTACGAACGCGGTCGCTAGCGGGGCTTCGGTGCCCGACGCGCGGTAGATCAGACCTTCTGAGCGATGACGAACTCGGAAAACCCGTCGTCGTTCGTGTACTCCTCGGGAAGCACCCAGCGGCCCAACCGACGCATCTCCTGTTGCGAGGTCACCGCCGTCGACCGCCAGCCGTGCGCGTCGAGCCACTCCGAGACCTCAGCGCGGTCGGGGTCGTTGTACATCAGCTCCGCGACGTCGACGGACTCCTCCATGCCGAGCTGCGCGCGCACTTTCTCGAAACGTTCCCGCATCTGCTCGCGTCGCTCCTCGGCCTGCACCCCGACCGTCTCCACCGAGACGCGGCTGCCCGGCGCGCTGAGCGCGGTGATCTGCTCGAAGAGCCGGTCCTGGGCATCGGCGGGCAGGTACATCAGCAGACCCTCGGCCAGCCACGCGGTCGGGGCGTCGGGGTCCAGACCCGCTTCCCGCAGCGCGCCCGGCCAGTCCTGGCGCAGGTCGACGGCCACCGCGACGCGCTTGGCGGTCGGCAACACGCCTTCCTCTGCCAGCCGGGCGGCCTTGTACTCGAGCACCTTGGGCTGGTCGATCTCATACACCGACGTCCCCGCCGGCCACGGCAGGCGGTACGCACGCGAGTCCAGCCCCGACGCCAAAATGACGACCTGCCGGATACCGGCCTCGACGGCATCGGTGAAGTACTCGTCGAAGAAGTGCGTCCGAACCGCCTGGTAATTGCCCATGTGCTCGAAGATCGCGGCGACGTCTTCATCGGCGTCGGCAATCTTGACGCGGGTCTGTGGGTCGAGCATGACGTCCCAGACGCCGCCGCCGGCGCCCGCGACCAGAACTTTGGCGTAGGGATCGCGGATCAGCGCGTCCTCGCGTTCGGTCTCGGCGGCTCGGGCGGAGGCCACCATCACCGCGGTGGTGCCCACGCTGGTGGCGATGTCCCAGGTGTCGTCTTCAGTGCGCAGCGAACTCATCGTCCGCCATCGTAGCCGAGAACTTAGCCGAGCTACCGAGCGTGGGGACGTCGGTCAGGTTTGCAGGCGCCAGAGGTTGTTGGACATCAGGAGCTCGAACTGGCGCACCACCGCTTTGAGCTCTTCGTGGCTGCCGACGAAGCCGGCGTAGAAGCCCATCCCCCACATCACCGCGACCAACATCTCGACCAGCGAGTCGACCTCGGTGTCGGTGGTGAGCTCGCCGCGTGCGATCGCGTCATTGACCGCCCAGGCCACGAACTCGCGGGAGTGCTTGAGCGAGTCGTGCTCCTCGTCGCTGAGCTCCGGATGGCGCTGGGCCTCGAGTACCGACGTCACCAAAAATGCTGCTGCCGAACGATCTTCGGAATCGGCCTGCATCGCCGCGGTGAAGTACGCCGACAACCTTGCGAGCAGTTTGGTTTCGTCTTGCGCACGCGCTTTCCCCGCGTTGACTATCGCGGCGTTGGTCTGCTGCACGACTTCACGCCATAAAACCTGCTTATTGGCGAAATAGTGGTTGATCGCGGGGCGGGTCAGATCCGCGCGAATGGCGATCGCCTGGAAAGTCGCGGCATCGTATCCGAGTTCGCTGAAAACCTCGCGCGCGGCTCCTATGATGCGCTCACGCGTCTCGGCAGCCTTCGCTGCGGGGGGACGACCCGGACCTCTACTCGCCGTATGCGGCACGGTCAAATTGTGCCACACGTCACTTACCTCTTCAGACGTCCGCTTCGCCCGTGGCTCCGACCAGCCTTTTATCAGCAAATGGCGGACTTTGCGGTCGGAAATACAACGTAGAGAATCGGCCCGACTTAGAACTAATGTCCACGTAATGGGGAGCGTCGTATCGCGGGACGGTTACTTCGACGTGGGTATCGAGATCCTGTCCGACCTGGGATACGGAGGTCTGAAGCTCGCGGAGGTCTGTCAACGCCTCGGTGTGACCACCGGCTCGTTCTACCACTACTTCCCGAACTGGCCCGCCTACACCAGGGAACTGCTCGCACACTGGACACAGGAACGCACCGTGCGGGTGATCGAAGCGGTGCGCGCCGAGCCCAACCCGCGGCGGCGCATCGACGCCCTGTTCGAGTCGGCCTTCGACGTGCCGCACAGCGCCGAATCCGCCATTCGCGTGTGGAGCGCGCTGGACCCGCACGTGCACGAGGTACAGGTGGCGGTCGACCAGCAGCGCTTCGACATCCTGTACGAGTCGGCGTTCGAGATCCTGCAGCACAAGAGGCAGGCGCAGCTCTTCGCCGAGTGTGCGGTGTACGTCTTCGTCGGTTATGAGCAGACGACGTTGCCGCGCGACCCCGAGGGGTTGCGATGGATCTCCGCGGAATTGCGGGAGGCCCTCGACGACGGTCGGTTCGCGACGGTTCCCGACAGCGATTAGCGCGGGCATCGGGGTTGTCGCTCACTGAAGTCGTCGCCCCGGTGTGGCGCCACGCGGAGAACCGACTGCGACGGCGCGATCCCGAACTCGACGCGCTGCGCCGTGCGATCCGCGCGGCGATCGTGCTCCCGATCGCCGCCGCGGTGAGCTTCGCGGTCGGCGGCGGGACCCAGACGCCGATGATCACGATCTTCGGATCGGTCGCGTTGCTGATCCTGGTCGACTTCCCGGGAAACCGGCCGGCTCGCGCGCTCGCCTACCTCGGGCTCGCCTTCAACGGCGCCGTCCTGATCACGCTCGGCACCCTGGTGGCTCCGCATCCGTGGCTCGCCGTCGCGGCGATGTTCGTGCTCGGGGTGGTGGTCACGTTCTCCGGGGTGCTCAGCGAGATCATCGCCGCCGGGCAGCGCGCCACGCTGATGACGTTCGTCTTGCCCGCGTGTACTCCCCCCGGGCCCGTACCCGATCGGCTGCTCGGCTGGTTCATAGCCCTGGTGTTCTGTGTGCCCGCCGCGCTGTTCCTCCTGCCGCCGCGCCACCACGACGAGCTGCGCAGCGGTGCCGCGCGCGTGTGCGACCGGTTGGCCGACTGTCTGCAGGGCACCACCCCGGCCAGGAACGTGACCCGGGCGATGAACCAACTGTGGGAAACGTTCCTGGGTGCCGACTACCGACCCGTCGCGCTCACCGCGGGCAGCCGCGCCCTGGTCCGGGTGGTCGACGATCTCGGTTGGCTGTCAGACCGGATCACCGACGGCACGGGGCAACTCCTCGGCGAGATGAAATACCCGCTCATCCGGGTGCTGCGCGATTCGGCCGCAGTACTGCAGATCTCCGACGTCTCGACCCGCGCCGCCCGCACCGCGGACCTCGACGCGGCGCTGACCGAACTGCGCGAGATCGCCCAGGGGCACTACCGCGAGGACATCCTCGAGATCCTCGCATCGTCGTGCGAGGCAGACGCGATCACCGTCGGCCGCAATCTGCTTGCGCGACGCACCTTTTCGGCGACGGTAGGCGTCACCGGCCGGATCATCCGCAATGCCGCCGCCGCCGACGCGCGCCCGGTGTGGGCGCGGGTGCTGGGCCGTGGCCTGCCCAAGACCGGCACCGCCGACTGGGTGATGCCGGAGACGACGGCCGTCGCAGCGATCACCCGCGGATTCCTCGCCACCCGGGCAGTGGTGTTGCGCAACAGCATTCGCACCGGGCTCGGCTTGGCGCTGGCGGTTGCGGTCACTCACCTTTTCCCGCTCGAGCACGGCTTCTGGGTCGTGCTCGGAGCGATGTCGGTGCTGCGCAGCAGCGCGCTGACCACCGGCACTCGGATGTTACGAGCGGTCGCCGGTACCGCGATCGGATTCCTGCTGGGCGTCGGGCTCATCGAGCTCGTCGGCGTCGATCCGGTCGTCATGTGGATGCTCCTGCCGACGGTGGCTTTCGGGTCCGCCTTCGTTCCGGAGGTCGCGTCCTTCATCGCCGGCCAGGCCGCGTTCACGATGATGGTGCTGATCATCTTCAACCTGATCGCGCCGACGGGATGGAGCGTCGGGCTGATCCGCGTGGAGGATGTCGTGGTCGGCGCACTCGTCGGGGTGGTGGTGTCGGTCCTGTTGTGGCCGCGCGGGGTGGGTAACCGGTTGGGACGCGCCATCGACGACGCGTTCGCCGTCGGCGCGACGTTCCTCAAGGCCGCGGTGCTGAGGGTGACCCGCGGGGCGTCGGAGGAGGCCGCCGATCGGGTCATCGCGTTGAGTCAACAGGCGCTACGGGCGACGCGGACCGTGGACGACGCAGTGCGACAGTTCCTTTCGGAGGGTAGCGGGCCCACCGATATCCGCGGGCCCGCAGTGCGATCGGCGAACCGGGCCATCCGGCTGCGTGCCGCCGCCGAACTGATCGCCGATGTCGTTCCCCCGCCGCACGGAATCTATCCCCGGACAAGGGGGGTGCTCGAAACCCACGCCGAGGCGATCTGCGCGAGGGTCACCGGCGGCGCGGTCGATCCGCCGCCACCACTCAGCGACGATTTCGTGACGGCGCTGCGCGCCGAGGCCACCGACGACGACCTCGCGGTTCCTGCCGCGCTGCCTTTGGTGGCCGTCGCTGCCCATCTCGGGGCACTGAACCTGCTGTACCCCAAAGGTGCACCGGCGCGGTCGATCAATGACGGTGAGGCATGAGGGCGTTCGGAGGAATCTGTCCGAACCTGCCCGCCTGGTAGTCCTCGAGCGCCTCGATGAGTTCGGACTTGCTGTTCATCACGAACGGGCCGTACTGGAACACGGGTTCGCGAATCGGGAGGCCGCCGAGGATCAGTACTTCAAGCGCGGGACGGTGAGCGTCCTGGCTCCGGTGCGCTTCCACCTTGATCCGGTCGCCGGGCCCCAGTACCGCAAGCTGGCCCTGGTGGATCGGGTGTGCGACGGGGCCGACCGTACCGCGCCCGGACAGCACATAGACCAGCGCGTTGAAGTCGCGTCTCCAGGGCAGGTGAAGTTGCGCACCGGGTTGAATCGTGGCATGTGCCAACGTGATCGGGGTATGCGTCGCACCAGGGCCGACGTGGCCGTCGACGTCGCCGGCGACGATTCGGACCAGCGCGCCACCGTCGTCGGACGACAACAGCTTGACCTGGCCGCCCTCGATGGCCTGGTATCGCGGCGTCGCGAACTTGTTCTTGCGGGGTAGGTTGACCCACAGCTGGATGCCGTGGAATATGCCGCCGCTTTCGACGAGTTCGGCGGGTGGTGTCTCGATGTGCAGGATGCCCGAGCCGGCGGTCATCCACTGAGTGGCGCCGTCGGTGATCAGCCCGCCGCCACCGTGGGAGTCCTGGTGCGCGAATCGGCCGTCGATCATGTAGGTGACGGTTTCGAACCCGCGGTGCGGATGCCAGTCGGTGCCTCGCGGTTCTCCCGGCTCGTACTCCACCTCGCCCATCTGGTCCATGTGAACGAACGGATCGAGCTCGGCGGCCGAGACCCCGGCGAAGGCGCGGACGACAGGGAAACCCTCACCTTCGAAGCCGCGCGGCCCGCTGGTGATCGACCGGACGGGGCGGTCGGTGTCCGACGGCCCGGCGGTGGTGATGCGGGGAAGGGTGAGCGTATCGGCGGTAACTGCAGGCATGCACGGAATAACCGGACTGTAGTCCGATACATTCCCCTGCCTGTGGATAACTCCTCGCGGGGTGTCACACCCTGGAGCTAGGCTTTCGTACATGCGTTCGAATAAAATTTCCGATCTGCTCACCACGCTGGAGGCGCTGTACCGAGAGCTTGCAAGTGTCCGGCTCGACGGTTTGACGCGCACCGAGCTTTACGCGCTCGTCGAACAGCTCGACAAGCTCGACGGTCGCGTCGCGGCGCTCGAGCTGCGGCTGTTCGGCCGCCTGCTCCTTGACCGGAGCGCGACTCCGCGGGATGTGGCCAGGCGCTTGCGTATTTCTCCAGGAGAGGCGCAGCGGCGGCTGGGCCAGGCGGCTTCTTAGCCATGCGTGGGAGCGCGGTCAGTCCGCCTTGGGCTTGAGCGTCCATGCGGGGATCCAGTGCGTGACGGGTTTCCGGCGCGCGCCGTAGGCGATTTCGTAGGTCACCAGCCCCCACCAGTAGCCCTGCTCGCACAAGCCCCAGCACGTCAGCCGCCCTTCGACGACCGCGTGCATCTGCAGACCCGCCGGGTTGTAGCCGCCGACGGCGTGCGGCTCGCGCGGAAAGACCGCGGCCAGATCGACGAGCACGGTGATCGGCGGATCGACACGACGGAAGGCTTGCTGAACGGGCTGCCCGTTGTATCCGATGCCTTTCAGCTCGCCCATGGTTCGATCATACGTTCGAACACCTGGTAGCTGAACGCGAACCGACCCGCGCCCGCGAGCGTGCGGCCGGCCCCGCCGCTCACCGCGCCGGCAGTGGGCCGGTTCGGCCGTCCGAACATGGGCAATCGGCTGCCCCGCAGCACTATTCCTGCCATCCGGCAATCAATTTCTGCCATCGGAATTAAATCCTTTGACCACGTGGTTTCCAAGATCAGCTGCAGCTACGAACCGCGACACATGCCACGGCTCGGATACGAAACGAACAAAAGAAGAAGGCTCGAAAATGAAGAAGTTTGGTATCGCTACCGTCGCCGCTAGCGCCCTTGCCGCCGCTCTGATCGGACTGGCCGCACCCGTCCAGGCCGCACCATCCGGACCCGGAAGCGCGCAGCAGACCATCAACGAGCTGGAATCTCAGGGCTACCACGTGATCGTGAACCGCATCGGTAACGTCCCGCTGGACAAGGCGTCCGTGGTGGCGGTGCGCCCCGGTCAGACCTACACCCAGACCGACAGCCTGGGCGTCGGCGGTGACCGCAACACCCGGGTGATCAACAAGACGATCTATGTAGACGTCAAGTAGCTACCCCGCGAGACAGGCCCCCGGATGCACCCCCTGGCATCCGGGGGCCGTCCATTTCAGCGAACAAGTGTTTCGGAATGCGCAGGCGTGGCTAACACACTGTCGTGGCCTTCGACCTGACGCCCACCGAGGCGCAGCACGACCTGGCGCGACGGACCCACGAATTCGCCGAAGAGGTGGTCCGGCCCGTCGCGCTCGACTACGACGAACGCCAGGAGTTCCCCTGGCCGGTGCTCGAGGAAGCCGCCACGCGCGGCTTCTACAGTCCCCTGTTCTATCGCGACCTCATCGGCGACCCGACGGGGCTTTCGCTACCGATGTTCATGGAGGAGCTCTTCTGGGGCTGCGCCGGCATCGGCCTTGCCGTGGTCATGCCCGCACTCGCGCTGTCGGCCATCGGCCAGGCTGCCTCGCCCGAACAGATGCTCCAGTGGGCACCCGAATGCTTCGGCACCCCAGGCGATCTGAAGCTGGCGGCACTGGCGATCTCCGAGCCCGAGGGCGGCAGCGACGTCCGCAACCTCCGGACACACGCCCGGCGCGACGGCGACGACTGGATCATCGACGGCCACAAGATGTGGATCGGCAACGGCGGCATCGCCAACGTGCACGTGGTCAACGCCGTCGTCGACCAGGAACTCGGACACAAGGGCCAAGCGCTCTTCATCGTCCCCGGCGGCACCCCGGGTCTGGAGATGGTCCGCAAGCTCGACAAGCTCGGCTGCCGCGCCTCGCACACCGCGGAGCTGAAGTTCAACGGCGTGCGCGTCCCCGCCGACAACCTGCTCGGCGGCCAGGAGAAACTCGACTACAAGCTGGCCAAAGCCCGCGAAGCCGTCGAAGGCGCCAAGCACTCCGGCTCGGCGACGCTGGGCACCTTCGAGCAGACGCGGCCGATGGTCGCCGCCCAGGCCCTCGGGATCGCCCGGGCCGCACTCGAATACGCCACGGAGTACGCCAACCGGCGAGAGGCGTTCGGCGCCCCCATCATCGACAACCAGGGGATCGCGTTCCCACTCGCCGAACTGGCGACCACGCTCGACGGCGCCCGCCTGCTCACCTGGCGCGCGTCGTGGATGGCCGCCAGCGGTGTCCCGTTCGAACGCGGCGAGGGCTCGATGTCCAAGCTCGCGGCCAGCGAGGTCGCGGTCCGCGCCACCGAACGCGCCATCCAGACAATGGGCGGCTGGGGCTACATCACCGACCATCCCGTCGAGAAGTGGTACCGGGATGCCAAGCTGTACACCATCTTCGAGGGCACCAGCGAGATTCAGCGGGTCGTCATCGCCAATGCACTCGGCGCCGCCGACGGGAAGCCCCCGCTGCACTTCGACCTCGAACCGAGCGGTGGGCCGTTCAACCGCATGTTCGGGCGCGGTACGCCGCTACGCGGTCGGGCCGCCGATGCCGCGCTTTCGGCCAAGGACCGGGTGCCCGCGCCGATTATGCGGTTGGCGATGAACGTGTTGCGCCCGCCTCGCAAATGACTCGCGGATAAGCGGACAAGGGGCGCCCGATGGCCGTTCGGATGGCCGCCCTGCTGCGCGCAAACCTCGACGCCCTGCGGTACGAACCGACGCCGAAGCGGATCCGCGTGGCCCTTGCCGGTGAACCGCTCGTCGACACCTGCGACGCCGTGCTGGTGTGGGAACCACGCCGGATCCTGCCGACGTACGCGGTTCCGGTCGCCGACCTCGCCGGGCAGTTGGTGCCCGGGGGCGCCGAATCCGGCGACGACGACGCGGATCGCCCCGGCGTCGACCGCGCGGTGCTCGATCCCACGGTCCCGTTCGGCACCCACTCGTGTCCCGGTGCCGAGTTCGACGTCATCGCCGGCGAGGAAACGGCACCCGCAGCGGCCTTCCAACCCGAGGACCCCGACCTCGCCGACTACCTGGTGCTCGACTTCGGCGCGTTCGAATGGCGTGAAGAAGACGAGCCGATCGTCAGCCACCCGCACGATCCGTATCACCGCATCGACATCCTCACGAGCAGCCGCCACGTCCGCATCGAATCCGATGGCCACCTGCTCGCGGAATCGAAGCGCCCGCTGCTGCTGTTCGAGACGCATCTGCCGGTGCGGTACTACCTGCCCCGTGAAGACGTCGTCGCCGAACTCGTCGACAGCGACACCGTCACCTACTGCGCATACAAGGGACGGGCGTCGTACTTCTCGGTGCCCCACGGGTCACGCGACGTCGCGTGGACGTACCGCGATCCTCTGCCCGACGGCGAACGCGTTCGCGACCGCATCTGCTTCTTCGACGAGCGCGTCGACGTCGCCGTCGACGGTGTGCGACAGGAACGCCCCGCGACGCAGTGGAGTTAGAAACGCAAGTTGCGCAGCAGGTCGTAGACGCCGGCGATCCACAGCAGCATCGGGATCATCGCGGCGATCGCGGCGCCGTCGAGCAGTTCGAGGATCCGCTTCGTCACCGGTGAGATCCGGCGCACGCTCGCCGTGGCACCGACGGCGGTCAATGCGACGATGCCCGCGAGCGCGTAGATCGCCAGGACCGACCAGGCCCTGTCCGGATACCACAGGCACAGCCGAACCATCACGCCCGTCGGGATGGCAACGGTAGCCGTCAACAGCGCCCAGGCACACCATCTTTCGGCATACAACCGGGACCGGAATCCACAGATCACCGCGGTCAGGCCCGCGACGATCATGCTGTGCACGAAGAAGTGGCCCTGCGTCAGGACCGCGATCGCGCCGACCGACAGCACGAGGGCGCCCGCCGTGACGAATCCGATCAACAGCCGCCTGGCCAACTGACTGCGCTCGTGCAGGCGCGTCGCCGACTCCGGAACAGAGGCGATGATCGCCTGCCAGGTCGGCGACTCCTCCTCGCTGTGCGATGTCGCGACGGGATCGAGCAGTTCGTCGTTGGACACCGTCTCCCCCGGGGCCGGGATCGGCGGCAACGCGATGCGGGCGACCGCGACGGTCAGTTTGGCGGCATTGGTGACCACGATCAGACCGAACGCGATCGCTCCCGTGGGCACCCACTGCTGCCATCCGTAGCCGAAGGCCACCGCCGCAGCCGTCACCGCGATCGACGCGATCGCGAGGAACGACGCCAACTCCGCTCTGCGGCGGGGCCCGCCGCGTGTGGCCAACGTCAACAACAACACCACCGCGGAGGCACCCGCGATCTGCGGTGCGCCCAGCGAGTCGACGCCCCGGGGAAGGGGGACGGCCAGGGCCACCGCACCCGCGAGCGTCGGCAGCGCCGCCGTCAACAGGCTCTCGGCCAGGTCGACGTTCCGGTAGCGGTTGTGGGCCACCGCGCTACCGCCGAGCAGACCCAACCCCAGCACTCCGAGAGCGGCCGCCCACCACCAGTCGTGCCCGGCGCGCGACCACGCCAGCATCGCCATCACCGTGACGACCACGGATACCAGCGGAATCGCCACTCCGACAAAGCGGTTCAGAGCCGAGCGGTCGAACTCCGGCGACTCGTCCAGTACGGCGATCGCGTCGATGACATCCTCGACGAGCGGTCGATAGCGCTCGGTGCGGCTGACCGAGACCAACGTCAGCAGTGATCCGTCGACGACCCCCGCCTCGTCAAGCGACTCGCTGAACCTCAGAGGCGGCGCACCCGGCCTGGCGAACGCCCACACGCCCTGTGCCTTGAAGTCGAACCCCGCCAACACATCCTTGGGTGTGTCCTCGAGAAGCTCGGCCAGCACCGAGACGGTCTCGTCGATGTAGGTTTCGATCGGCGCCGCCGCAGGCAAAACCAGATCGGTCATGCGCCGTCCGGTGAGGATGGTGACCCGGGTGGTCGACGGCCGCCCGGGCGTGACGCTCGAGGCGGATGTCGCTGCGGCGGTTGAGGTCACCGGCGTTCGAGCCTGTCGAAGTCGTCGGACAGGGCGGCGGCCAGCTCGACGATCCGGCGCCGGAACGTCTTGCCGAGCAGATCCAGCTGGATCTCGGTGCCCGCTGCGATGTGCTTGTCGTACGGCAGCACGATGACCCGCCCCGGCGGTACGTGGCGCTCGAACTGCGCGACGAGATCTTCGACGTCGATGTTCGGCTTGCCGGACACGATGTGGTTGATCACCACGCACGAGCGGCTGAGCAGATCCTGATATCCGTTCTGCCGCAACCAGTCCATGGTCATCGCGGCCTGCCGGGCGCCGTCGATCGACGCGCTCGCCACGATGACCAGGCCCGAGACGGTCGACAGCACCCCGCGAGCGGCGGGCTGGAACAGTCCGGCTCCGCAGTCGGCGAGCACGAGGTTGTAGTAGCGCGACACGATGTTCGTCACGCCCTTCCAGTCCTCGTCGTTGAACTCACGCCGGGCTCCGCTGTACTCCTCGCTCGAGAGCACCTCGAGGTTCGCGCCGTTCATGCTCGTGTAGGCGCGAATGTCGTTGTAGCGCTGCAGTTCCTTGTCGGCGAGCAGATCGGCGATGGTGGCCGCGGACTGGCGGCCGCCCCGGTCGGCGAGGTTGCCGCCGTCGGGATCCGCGTCGACGGCCAGGATTCGGTCGCCGCGTACCTTGCTCATCGCCGAACCGAGCGCGACGGTCACGGCGGTCTTGCCGACACCGCCCTTGAGCCCGAACACACCGATCTGGTAGGAGTCCCTGGCGTTCCGGCGAATCCGGGTGTGCAGTTCCATCTCGTAGAGCTCGTCGGGCGACAGGCCCAGGTTGATCCGCGTCAGCATGTAGAGCACGTGGCGCCAGCCCCGCTGCGAGGGCATCTTCACCGCTGACTTCACCCCGACATGCGACAGCGCGTCGATCGCGCGGTGATTGCCGATGGTGGCCGCGGACGTCTGCGCGGGCGGGGCACTGGCGAGAGCGCCGTTCTTCTCCGATTCGGTGAAGTGCTGGCTCGGCGCGGGTGCGGGCGCAGGCCGCGGCGCCGGTGCAGGCGCCGAGCGTGGCTGCTCGAACCGTGCGCCGGCCGGTGCGCCGCTCATCGGCACGCGCATCATCGAATTCGGTTGCGGCGGCGGTGGTGTCGACCGCGCGGCCGGCATCTGCGTGGTGATCTCGTTCTGCTGCGGCGGCGGCGCCTGTTTGGTCTGTCCGACCGACACCGTCGGCCCCGTCATCTCGACAGGGACGTGGCCACTGGGCATGGGTGCGGGCGGGCGCGTGGCCGCACTGGTGGTGTCGCGATCCACTGCGTCGTCGTCGGCTGTTTGGACAGCGTCTCCCGCGGAGTGGAAAAGCCGGTCATAGTCTGCCGACATGGGAACCTCTCTATGTAGTCGCTAAGCGAGGACACACGCGGTGGGCAAGACCCCCCGAAGGATGAAACCTGCCCACCCGCGTGCAGTTCCTATCCGCCGAACGAGCTTTCGATCATCTTGTCGGCCTGGAACATGGTCCCCCCGCTTCCGCCTGCCTCCTGAATGGTGGCGGCGAGTTGCCGGAGGGCGGCGTTGAGCTCGGCCGAAGCGGTGTCCCAGCGCATCTGCACGGCCTGGTAGGCCTCCGAGCTGGTGCCGCCCCAGACTCCGGCGAGAGCGGTGAGAGAGGCCTTGCCCTCCTCGAGCAGACCCTCGGTCCGGCCGACGGCGGTGTTGATCTCGGCCGACGACCCGTCGATCGCCGCGTAGTTGTAAACCTTTTCGCTCATGGTGTGTTCTCCGTTCGTCGGGTTGGGTTCAGAACTGCATCGCGGTCGACAGCGCCGCGGACTGGTCGCTATCCGTCGCGGCGTACTGCGCGCCGGCGGAGTGGATGTTGGCCGAGATGTCGTTGAGCGCCTGGACCTGACGAACGGCGGCTTCGTGGAAACGCATCAGGGCGGCTTGTGCGGCCGAGCCGGCCTCGCCGATCAGCTGCGCGGACAGGGCGCCTGCCGTGGACTCCACCTGCCCGATGACGGCCTGCAGCTCTCCACCGATCCGTTCGAAGTTCGCTGCCTCCTTGGCGAGGACAGCAACGTCGGTATTCATTGCCATGCTGGATACTCTTTCTCTCTTCCTCTGTCCTCACCATCGCTGGCGAGTCTTTCCGGTCGGGTGACCGGGAAGTCGTGGTGGACGATCACCAGTCGTCGTCCTCGTCTTCGCCGAGGTCCTGGGGTAGGACCCGCGGCGCCGTCAATCCGTGCTTGCTTCCCCCGCTGGTCGCTCGCTGGCCCATCTGGCCCATCGGTCCGGCACCGCCTCCCGCGCCGACCGGTGCCAGCCCGGCACCGCCTGCGCCGGCTGCCGCGCCCGGCCCGCCGGACATCGCGGCGGGCTGACCGATCAGGTCGGCCATCAACGGGGTGCGGGCCATCGTCCCGCCCGCACCGGGCAACGACGCGGCTCGCACGAGCCCCGCGCCGGACGTCGCCCCCGAGCCACCTGCCAGCGGGTGATTCGACAGCGGGCTGGCCCCGACCAGGCCCACCTGCATCTTCTCGCTGCCCAAGCTGCTTCCGAGCTGGGTGAACAACGAGGTGACCTGTTGCAACGGCTGGGTCATCTGCTGCACCGGCTGCATCACCATCTGCATGCCCTGCTGCGGCACCTGCGCCAGCGACGACCCCAACTGCGACGCCATCTGCATGCCCATCTGCATGCCCTGCTGGGTCATCTGGTTCGGGCTCGCCGCCCGCTGGGCGAGGTTCTCGGCCTTCTGCACCTGACCCTCGGCCTGCTGGGCCGACATGCCGATCTGGGCGGTCGCGCGTCCACCCTGCAGCACCGCCGACTCCATCGAGGCCTGCGTGCTCACCTGCGCGATCACGGCGTTGCGCATGGCCGTCATCGGCGCCGACGCCGCAGCGTACCCAGCCGCGACCGCCGTCGCGCCGGCGGCCACACCGGGCATCACGATCGGCTTGGGGGGCATGATCGGTTCGAACAGGAGGTTCACGGCGGTCTCGGCCTGGTAGACGTCCATCGCCCCGGCCGCTTGGTTCCACATGCGGACGAAGTAGTCGAACTCGTTGACCCCGATCGGCACCGTGTTGACGCCCAGGAAGTTGGTGGCTTCGAGCACCGCGTGGGTGATGTGGTTCTGCTCGATCTCCGGCAGCGGCGGCGTGGTGGCCATCGCCAGGCTGTAGGAGTTCGCCTGCGCGGTGGCCTGCAACGCCCGCTTTTGGGCCTGCGCGGACACGGTCCGCAGCCACGCCACCATAGGCATCGTCGCGGCCACGACCCGCTCGCTGGCCGTACCACTCCACACCGCTGTCAGCGACGCCAGGCTCGCGGCCAATTCGTCTGCCTGTGTTTCCAGCGAGATCGCCAACGCCTCCCAGCCCGCGGCGGCCTGCAGCATCGGCGCCGCGCCCGCGCCGGCCATCAGCCGGGCGGTATTGAATTCTGGCGGCATGGCGTGCCAGAACATCGTCTAGGTCTTCCCTGGTTCGTCGAGTGAGGGTGTGCGGTGGTCCGCGCTCAGAACGTCGTGGCGTTCGCGCCGTCCACGGCGGTGTAGATCCCGGCGCCTTCGATGACGGCCGCGCCCATCCGGGCCAGTTCCTGCTGGGCAAAAGTGTTCATCGCGAGCGTTTCCACGCCCTCGGCCGCGAAAGCGACCGCCGCCTGCGCCGACACCTCATCGGCACCGGCCGGAACCAGTGCGGTGACCGCCGCACCGGCAGTGGTGCCCGCGGCGAGGCCCCGGGTGCCGTTAGCCACGACCTGGGCGCCGACTCCGACCGCACCCGGATTGTGCATCAACGGTTCCATCTGTTCGTCTCCTCGTGGGTCATGAATTCAATGCGTATGAACTTGTGCACGCTCGGACGCCGCTGTCCGCCAGCCAGGAACCGTTCCCCGACCTCTTTGCCAAGGCCTTGCCACAAAATTTGCTGGCGTGTCTCGACCAATCTTAACCGCGGCCCAGGGGTGCTCATTACACAACTTCTTCCGGGGGGTCCACATACGCCGCCTGGATGACTTCCTTGCCATCCGGTGAGACCAGAAATCCCTGGCCGGGGGGACGACGCTTGAGCCTGACCTCACTCGAGGGAAACTCCTGTTTCTCCCCCGAGAGAAACAGCGTCGGAGATCCGGCGCCGTACGCGGCGCCCACGAACTTGTCCATGGTGGCGCGGTGTGCCTGGCTCATCTGACAGGTGACGATGATGTGCAGGCCGATGTCGGCGGCCGCGGGCAGCAGCGGAAACAGCGGAGCCATCGGCGGCACCACACCACTGGCGGCCACGATCATGTGCCAGTCGTCGACGAGCAGCACCACATCCGGCCCGCTCCACCAGGACCGGGCGCGCAGCTGGGCCGTGGTGAGGTCCGCGGGCGGGAGCCGCCTCTGAAGGTTGATGGCGAACGCCTTGATCGCCTCTTCCAGGCTCGCGTTATTGCGGTTGATGGCGCCCGCTGCCAGAAGATGTGTCTCCGGAACCGCGTCCAGCAGGCCGGACCGGTAGTCCGCCAGCATGAATCGCACCTGGTCCGGGCTGTTGCGCGCGCAAATCGCTTGCGCGACAGCGTGTGCGATTCGCGTCTTGCCCGACTTGGGCCCACCGAAGATCAACATGTGCGGTGTGGTGTGCATGTGGTTGTAGGCCACAGCCATGTCGGATTCGCGCAGACCCAGCGGCACCGTCCACCGGGTGCGGTAGTCGGCGTCCGGGCCGGGCGGGTTGGGGTCCAGGTGGTGTAGGTAGATGCGTTCGGGCAGGACGCGCACCTTGGGTGCCTGGTCGGTGTGACGCGCCGCGATCACCT
Organism: Mycobacterium sp. 852014-52144_SCH5372336; assembly: GCF_001665615.1. Taxonomy (NCBI): domain Bacteria; kingdom Bacillati; phylum Actinomycetota; class Actinomycetes; order Mycobacteriales; family Mycobacteriaceae; genus Mycobacterium; species Mycobacterium sp. 852014-52144_SCH5372336. The sequence goes on along the minus strand of NZ_LZSW01000042.1, from coordinate 22,974 downwards.
GGACCGCATCGGACATCGCGGTGACGAGGTTGTCGGCGCTGTGCACGCCGTCGAGCCGCGGCACTCCGATCATCAAGTGGTGCTTCTCCATCGACACCGCGCGGCCGGGCCGGTTGGCCGGGATCTCGCGGGTAATGCGGTCGATCTGCGTCTCATTGACGTCGCCCAAACGGAACTCGACCTTCGTGCCGAGGTAGTCACGCACGCGGGCCTTGAGCTCGGTCCAGCGCGGCGTCGAGATCACCGTGTGCACACCGAACTGCAGACCCTGGCCGGCGAGATCCTGCACGACGGGCTCGAGGTCAGCGAACTCCGCGACGAATGCCGGCCATCCGTCGATGACCAGGAACACGTCGCCGAACGGATCGGCGGCCAGCGGATGGTTCGCGTCATCGCGCATCTCGCGATAGGCGGCCATCGATCCGACGCGGTACTGCTTGAACATCGCCTCACGTTGCCGCAGAACGCCTTTCATCTCGGCGACGACACGGTTGACCCGGTCCGGCTCCGAGCGCGTGGCGACACCGCCGACGTGCGGTAGGTCCTCGAGGTACAGCAGGCCGCCGCCGCCGAGGTCGACACAGTAGAACTGGACCTGCCGGGGCGTGTGGGAAGCGGCCGCCGAGAGGATCAACGTCTGCAGGAAGGTGGACTTGCCGGTCTGTGGTGCGCCGCCGACGGCGATGTTGCCGCCTGCCGACGACGTGTCGATGCCCCACACCTCCTGGCGGTGCCGGCGCGGTTCGTCCATGATGCCGAGGCCGAAGCGCAGCGGCTGACGCTGCCGGTCGTTGGCGATCAGTTCGTTGACCGGTGTCGGATCGGCCAACGGCGGCAACCACATCCGATAGGCGCGGGTCTCTCCGGTGGTCAGCTGGTCGAGGACCACCTCGCGGAGCACCCGCTGGTCCGGTTCGATGCTCATGACGTCACCGCCGTCTCCGGAATCGGCGCCGCGGTGAACGGCCGGATTCGCAGCCGGGTCTGACCGTTGGTCTGGGGTCGTGCTTCCCCGTTGTCCTGCCGCGCGGCGGTCGGCACATAGTTGACACCGGTGTAGACGCTGTGGAACTTGACCGGGTCCTCCATGCCGACGCGAAGGAAGCCGACACCGCTTTCCTTGTTCGTGATGTACTGCGCCTCAGGGGTTCCGATCACGGCCTTGGATTCGGCGGAACTGGTGGTGCGCAACGCGATCCGGTAGGTCAGGTTCGGCTCGAGCTTGTCGATGCGCACCCCGCCGGTGTTCAGCGACTGCGTCGCCAGCAGCAGGTGCACCCGCAACGAGCGGCCCACCCGGCAGATCCGGTCGAACAACGCGATGAAGTCCGGGTGGTTCTGCAGGAGTTCGGCGAACTCGTCGACCACGACGAAAAGCGTTGGCAGCGGCGGCAGGTCGGCCCCGCGTTCGCGATGCTTTTCGTATTCGGCGACGCCGGACAGCGCGCCCGCCGCGCCGACCTGTATACCGGCCTGCCGCAGGATGGACTGCCTGCGGTCCAGTTCACCGCTGAGCACCTCGCCCATGCGGCTGACCAGCTCGGCTTCCTCTTCCATGTTGGTGACGACGGCGGCGGTGTGGGGCAGCTTCTCCATGCCCAGGAATGTCGAGCCACCCTTGAAGTCGGTGAGCAGCAGGTTGACCTGGTCGGGGTGGTGGGTGGCCGCCAGCGAGAGGATCAGGGTGCGGAGAAACTCCGACTTGCCCGAACCCGTTGTCCCGATGAGCATTCCGTGCGGACCGGCACCGAACTCAGCGCCTTCCTTGATGTCGAGGTGCATGATGTCGCCGGTCTTGAGTTCGTGACCGAACGGGATACGCAGCCGGTCGCGGTCGGTGTCGCTGAACATGCGCCACCGCGCCGGGGTCACCTCCTCTATCGATTGCGCCCCGACCAGTTGATGCCATTCGGTGGCGACCTTCTTGTGCACCCGCACGCTCTTGTCGATGATCGTGCCGGTGATCGACCAACCCGCCAGCTTGCGCGCGATGCGGGCGGCCTGCCCCGGTGTCATCCGATCGACCGTCGACGTGATCAGCCGGAAGGTCTGGTTGGGCAGCCGATCGTCGGCGGTGCCGTCGTCCGCCACCCGGATCCGGTAGGCCGAGCCGCGGTGGTTGCCGAGCGTGATGACCGTGACCCCAGCCCGGCCGTCGACCGGGAATCCGGCCTTCCCGCCGGTCAGGTCGAAGACGACGACGTATGGTCCGCTGGGCGCCGCATCCGCGGTGTGCGGGCCGCGCGCGGTCAGGTCGCTCAGGCCGTCGGGACGGGTGAAGATCATCCGGGTGGGCCCCGCCGCGTCCGTGTCGGTCTGATGCTGTACGTGCGGTAACCACTTGAGCCAGGCCCAGTTCGGGTCCTCCGGGTTCTCGATGAGCACCCGCATCTGCAGCAGGTCCGGCGGATGGAACACCGCGAGGTGACAGACCATGGCGGTGAGCAGCCCCGCAGCACCGTCCGGGTCACCGCCGATCGCGATGGTCGGAAAGGAGCGCAGCTGCAGGAGTTTCGGGCAGTCGTGGATGAGCCCGTGGGTGCGCAGGAACTTCGTCACCCACATGTGGCTCACCGGTTCCAGGTGCGGTTGCGGCGCGCCCTGCGGACCGGCCAGCTCCCCGCCGACCGCCGGCTTCAACAGCCGGTCGACCGCGGGTTCGGTGCCCAACCCGATCCGGGTCGCGGCGTAGAAATCGGCGTTGCTCTGCCGGGACCACTGGCGGTTGGTGCCGATGATCGACAGCAGGTCCTGCGGGTGTGGCGCGTGGTAGTTGAAGAACGTCACCTGAGCCGCCGCCGAGGACGTGACACGGGTGCGGAGCCCGGCCAGGTAGCGGAGATATTCCTTACGGTCGGCGTTGATTTCGGGGACACGTTTGCCGCCGGGACCGCCACCGGCCATGAAGCCGACGGTCGCCATGACCATCATCAGCGGCATCATCAGCATGTACGGCGACAGTTGCCGGATGCCGGTGAAGATCATGATCGCGATCATCCCGAGCATGCCGCCACCCATCACCCACGGCAGCGCCTTCTGGATGCCCGACGGCGGGATCTCGACGCCCAGGTCTTCCGGCGGTGCGACGTTGATCTCGCCCGGCGTCAGCCTCGGGCCGCGCTTGATGATCGGGGTGAACTTCTTGGTCGTCATCGGCCGCCTCCGGTCTGCGCTGCGGCCGGCTCGGCGACAGAGTCCCCACCGACCCTGCGCGGGTTGGGATCCGGTGGCAGGGTGTCGTGTTCGATGAGCGCCGCCTCTTTCGACAGCACCGGGCCGTCCATCAGAAGTCCGACCACCTGCCACGGCGCGGTCGTCGGACCGTTGAGCCCGAGTGTCTTGCCGGTGTCGGCGTTGGGCAGCCCGTACCGGACGCCCTGCGGATCGATGTAGTAGAGGCTCTCGCCGTACCGCGGATCGGGCGACTGCAACTGGATGTACTGTCCGCCGTCGATGTAAACCGTTGCCTCACCCCCGATCTGTTCGATGCCGGTGCCCATCGCCGACGGTGCGATCGGCAGGTGCCGCCCCGCGATCACCGTCGTCTTCGGCGCCTGATCCCCCGGCTCGCGCTGCCACGCCCAGCACAACGTCGGGGTGTCCTCGCGCGGCAGGATCTCCAACGGCTTGTCGGGCAGCGGTGAGGCGAAGACATGTTCGGGGATACGCGCGACCACGCTGGCCTCCACCGACGGCGGGGTGACGAGCCCGAACGAGTTGGTCGCGCGCAGCGCGGCGGCGGTGGTGTCGTTGATCCTCGCGACACCGTCGGGCAGTACCACGAAATGCTGTTCGCCGTCCTCGGTCAGCGCCTTGAACACCGAGCCGATTACGAGATTGGGCGGCAGCCCAACCGAATTGGGAGCCCCCAAGGCCGGGATGTCGGGAAGACGCCAGGGGCCCGTGTTGGGAAGCGCGTTGAACAACCCCTGCGAAATCGGCGTCGCCCGCGCTGTCACCGGGACTCCGACCGCCGAGGTCACCGCGCGATCGGCGAGATCGATGTCGTGCCTGCCGCTTTCGGTCACCAGCCAGATGTCGTTCTCGTAGGAGACCAACATGCCCTGATCGGGGCGCATCGGCGCGACCGAGGCGTCGGTGACCAGGGGCCGGACGATGATCGACGATTCCAGGTTCGGCGCCACGCTTTCGGGCTTGGTGACGGTGTCACACAGCGTCCACATCGAGTTCGCGCCGCCGACCGGCGTCGCGTAAGGCGCCCCGGGGATTCCGATCGACTGACCCTTCGGCATGCGGTTCAACTCGTCGGACTTGACCGCCACCGGTGTCCCGGCGTTACCGAGCACGAGCCGCGCCGAGGTCAGGTTGTACACCGGCCGCAGCTGACCGCTGCCGGGCAGTACCACATAGAGCTGATTGGTGTTGCGATCGACGAGAAGCGTGTCATCGCCGCGCTTTCCGAGCGGCTTGAAGTAGGCCAGCAGCGCGGCACCCAGGCATACCGCCACCGCGATGATCACGCCCGCGGAGACGGCGCGGCTGTAGAACTGCAGTGGGTCGTCGAACATCCGGGTGTCGCGGCGCACGATCGCGTGCTCGACGCGTCGCAGCAGGAAGCGCCAACCGCTGACCTGCACCTTGGTGGTGAGCCGGAATCCCATGGCTAATCACCGATGCTCAGACGTGCGTGGACCGCGCCGATCGCGGCGGCCATGTCCTCACCGTTGATCTCGCTGAGCTGTTCGTCGCCAAGGCTGTCGATGTCGAGTGAACGGGCCAGCCGCATGTCACGGTTCTGTTCGCCCGCCTCGACCAGTTGGCGGGCATAGCGGCCGTTGCCTGCGATGTCGAGCGCGGGTTTGCCGTTGAGCGTACGGCTGCTCAACAGGGTGGCGGCCTCGAGCACCTGCTTGGCGGCCTGCTCGTCCAGCGACGAGTCATTGGCCTGCGCAATCACTTCGGCGATCTCGACGATCTCGCCGGGGGTGTAGGAGTCGAACTCGATGCGGGTGGCGAACCGCGACCGCAGGCCGTCGTTCGATTCCAGCAGGCGGTCGATGTCGGCGCTGTAGCCGGCGATGATCACCACCAGCCTGTCCCGGTCGTTCTCCATCCGGGCGAGCAGCGTGTCCAGTGCCTCGGTGCCGAACGGGTCGGCGCGGCCATCGCGTTCCTGCACCAGTGTGTAGGCCTCGTCGATGAACAGCACACCGCCGAGGGCGCGGTCGATCGTGCGGCTGGTCTTGACCGCCGACTGCCCCTCGTACTCGGCGACGAAGTCCTTGCGAGAGGACTCGACAAGCTTCGGCTCGGTGATGACGCCGAGGCCCGCCAGGATATTGGCGACGACACGGGCGATCGTCGTCTTGCCCGTCCCGGGCGGACCGGCGAAGATCATGTGCTTGGACGTCTGTGCGACCTTCATCCCGCGCGCCGCGCGGATCTTCGCCATCTGCGTCGCGGCACGGTAGGCCTCGATCTGCTCCTTCACCCGCGTCAGCCCGATCTGTCGGTCGAGTTCGGCCTGCGCCTCGGCGAGGAGCCGCTCGCGACCGGAGGTGTCGGCCTCGACGCTGTTCGGGTCCCACGGATCCTTGCGCGCCGCGATCTGCTCCGCGGTCGTGGTCGTGAGCCGGTATGACGGGTCGCGGAGTGCTTCAACGACTTTCGGGGCGGGATGGGTGGCCTGCAACCATTCCAGCAGTGCGACCGCCGACTCTTCGTTGCCCTGGCTGCGGCGCGTCATCGCCAGGAACCACGCGATGGCCGGGGCGCACGCCTCCCCGGCGGGTGAGGAGTTGGACTCGGTGAGCCGTCGTTCGGCCTCGGTGAACAGCCCGAGGTTGGCCGCCGCGACGCCGTGCGCCACACCTGCGGCCGCGGCGAGGAACTTGTCGGGCCACGCGGCGGCGCCGCGGACCTGGTCGATCACATCGGTCCAGCGCTCGGCGGCGGCGTAGATCACGGCCTTGATCCAGGCCACCAGGTGCTCGGCCCCGGCGGCCGGGGCGTCGTCGAGAGCCTCCATCGCGTCGGCGTAGTTGCCGATCGACGCCTCGTTGGCGGCGAAACCCATAGTGATGGCCAGCGGCGAATTCACCGGGTAGGTGATGTCGCCGAACCCCCCGCCGATCGGCACCCGAGCGTTGAGGCTGTTCATCGAGATCTCGGCCGAACCGGCGAGCTGACCGAAGTTGGCGCGGGAGTACCAGGCGCGGAACAGCGTGACCCTGTCGGTGTCACCGCAACGGATGCGGCCCACCCATGCGTCGCAGGCTGATTCGTCGAAAGTGGTGATCTCCGTGAAGATCTCGAATGAGCGGGCGGGTGTGCTGGCCAGCATGCCGACCGCGCTTCCGAACAGGCTGGCGAGATGCTCAGTCATGGTCACCGGCATATCTTGTCCTGAACACGCGGGTGCGCTCGGCGCGGGCTTGTTCCGGGCTGGGAAGGCCGAGATCGCGGGTGAGGAAGTCGCGGGTTGCCGCGTCGTCGTGGCCCTGTTGGCGCATGCCCTCGAGCATGCTGACGTATTGCGTCGACTTCGCGTCTTGGCTGGCGAGCCCGGCGACGACGAGGACCTCTTCGGCCAGCTTGGCCTCTGTGAGCCCACTTGCTCTGGGAGATAGCTTGATTCGACTGATCCGGCCGTCGGACAAGGCGCTGACGGAGACGGTGCCGGGCGGATTGGTCACAGTGGCGACGGGGAGCGGCGGTTCGGTGGCGCCGGTTGCGCCCGGGCCGTAGCCATCCAGGGCGTCGAGCACGGAGTCGTCGGAGACCTCGGGTGGGCGGAAATCGAGCGCGGCCATGTCGTCGCGCTCGTCGTCGGCATCGTGTTGGGACCGCTCATCCACCATGCGCGGCCTCTGCTGGGTCGAGCGTGGCGTGCTCGAACCACGTTCTGGACGGCAGGAATTCGATCAAGCCGTCCAGCGCACGCTGCAGGTTCTCGGTGCTGCCGGGCAGGAAACTGCCATACAGTTCACCGCTCACCCGCCGGGGAATCGACACGATCCGTCCGTACTTCGAGTCCAGCACGCCCGCGGCGACGTCGGCTTGGGTGAACGTTCCGCCCGGATGCCGCTCGATCGCGGTGATCTCCGCCCAACTCTCCGGGTCGGCGATGATGTCGGCGTAGGCGCGCGCCGACGACGGGCCGATTCCGTAGGCCGCGATCTGGTTTGCGTCACGGCATGCGGCGAGTTTGCTCGCCACACCCGTCAGCGGTTCGACGTCGGCCGGCGTCGCGGTGCCCAGCACCGTCATGACCATGGCCGCCAAACCGACCTGGGGAGCCACCCGCTGCAACACGAGCATGTCGCCGTCACGGGCCGCGACGACATGGCGGTCACCTTTGCGGCAGACCACGAAGCGGATCAGCTTGCCGCCGACGTCGCGCCGCCACCAGCGTGCTTCCAACGTGCGGTCCGCCCGGCTCAACGTGTCGACCATCGCCGCCACCTCGGGGTGCGGGTGGCCGAAGACGTCGAGCACGCCCTGTGCGGTCAGATCGCGAGCGACCTGATCCCACACGCGGTCGCGCAGTTCCGGCTGGGGGATGTTCAGCCGGATGCCCAAGGCGGTGGGGAATTCCATCAGGCCGAGCCGGTCGGCGATGACCAGCATGCCGTCGATGGTGACCTCGACGCCCACGACGTCGTCGATGTGCGTGGCGTCCGTGCTCACGGCTGATCCGTCTGCATCTGGGCAGTCAATGCCGAGGCCGCCGCCTCATCGGTGCTGCCATAGAGCGCGGCGGCGTCGGTCAGTTCGTCGGAGAGGGCGACCGACGATTCCGCGGCGGCGACGCCGGCGTGGTCTCGCGACGTGAGCACGGCATCCAGCGCATCGGCGGTCGGCGCCGCGATGGTGCCGTGGGTGTTCTCGACCGCTGCCTGGATGTCGTCGCCGGAGCGGCTCATCGCGCGGGTGTCCGCGGCCGTGCGGTCGTGCCGAGCGGCCAGATCGCCGAGGTGAGCGGTGGAGACACGCACATCGTCGGACATCGCCGTTCACCCCTTCCCGTCGTCGTGCGTTGGCACCTTCTGTCGGCACCGCGGGTTTGCGCACGGACCTCGAGTCTTTTGCCGCGGACCCCTTCACACGGCCGGCACCGAGCACGCAGGTCTGGTCGCCGCGAGCTAGCGTACCAGCGGTTGAACACCCCCGATGTCACCAATTTTCGGCTCCTCGGCGCCCGCCGATCGTCGCGCACAGGCAACTTGCAGTTAATGCGCAGGATGTCATCTCAGCGGCATAACCGCGCCTATGCCCGATGTAGCAAACTCTGTTGATGCACTTTTCCACGGTCCTAGGGTGCTGAAGCCGCTGGCGGCTGCTTCCGCTGGCAAGCATGCCCGCCGACGGTTGCAGCGGGCTGAATGTCGACTCACGGCGGTTCACATCGTCCCTGGGACCCCCGGCTCGGTGTTAGCTGGGAACGCTGGCCAGGGGAAGCTGGGACAGTGGTTGATACTTGACCCCGGGGACCGATACGACATTCGGAGGAGATCGCATTGAGCGACCGCGATGACGCGTTGCGCAAAGAACTCGGCTGGACAAGCCCCGAAGAAGCCGAACAGGCGCCGCCACCGCCCTCCGAACCGGAGCCGGCGCAGCCGCCGCCACCGGGTTTCCCGGATCCGGACGCACCGCGCGCCAGTTTCCGTGAGCAGCCGACCCGATTCGGCCCACCCCCGGACTCTCTTCACGACACCGGACCGGTACCGGCCGCACCCCGTCCCGATCCGCGGATGTGGGGCCACCCCACCAGGCAACAGCCACCGCCCCGTCCTCCGCAGCAGCCCGGCCCCACCGGACCGTGGCCCGGTCCCGGACCGCAGGGCCAAGCCGCACCCCAGCAACCGGGCTCCTACGCAGAACGGATCAGGCCCGACGAACTGGTGCCTCCGCGCAAGCCCGCGCCCACCCGCGGTTGGCGATACGCCTTGTATCGAGCCACCTTCGGATACGTGAACCTCGGCCCGGGGCCTGACGAGATCCGGCAGGCCGAGCTGGAAGCGAAGATCCGGGGCGCGCTGCGGGGTCATTACAAGATCGGCGTGATGGGCAAGGGCGGGGTCGGTAAGACGACCGTGTCGGCCAGCATCGGCTCGGTATTCGCCGAGATACGTCAGGACGACCGGGTTGTCGCGATCGACGCGGACACCGCGTTCGGCAAGCTGGGCAGCCGGGTCGACCCCAAGGCCCAGGGCTCGTACTGGGAACTAGCCTCCGACCAGCATCTGGAAACCTTCGCCGACGTCCGCAGCCGAGTCGGAAACAACGCCGCCGGATTGTTCGTGCTCGCCGGTGAAGGCACTCCCGCGCGTCGCCGCGTGCTCGACCCGGCCATCTACCGGGAAGCCACCTCTCGGCTGGACCGCTACTTCACGATCTCGATCATCGACTGCAGTTCGACGATGGACTCCCCGGTCACCCAGGAGGTGCTTCGGGACCTGGACGCGATGGTCGTGGTGTCCTCACCGTGGGTCGACGGTGCCGCTGTGGCCGGCCAGACACTGGACTGGCTGGCTGCGCGCGGGCTGACGAGGCTGCTGCAGCGCACGGTCATCGTGCTCAACGACTCCGACGGGCACGCCGACAAGCGCACGCGTTCGATTCTGGCCCAACAGTTCTCGGGTCAGGGCCAGAGGGTCATCGAGGTGCCGTTCGACGGGCATCTGCGTCCGGGCGGCGTCATCAACGGGACATCGGAGATGTCCGCGAAGACCCGTCGGCGGTTCCTCGAGATCGCCGCCGCGCTGGCCGACCACTTCCCCACCAGCGACGACCGCAGCCGCGAGCGCTATTGATTCGGATGCCTCAACCGAGTTCGTCGACGAGTGCGGCGATCGCCTCGGCAGCCTGCACCGGCACCTGCCCTTCTGCCTCGGCGTGCGCAATGTCGTCATCGGAAACCCCTGCCGCCTGGGCGGTTTCGGCGATGGTGAGGTTCGCCCGGCGCCGCGCCGCATAGAGGCGCTGACCCAATGTCGCGCCCGGGGATCGCGCCGCGCGCAACATCAGCTCGTCATAGCGCGTCCGCACGGCGCTCAACGCCTTGATGAGCGGCGGGGTCACCCTGCTGATCCGCGCCGCCCGCGCCGCGACGGCTTCCAGCTGACGAAGGTCGGCCAGGATCTTGGCCGCCTTCGCGCCGAACTCCGGGTCCTCGGCTGCGGGTAGCGCCGCGATGGCCGAGTCGAAGGTCCTCGCGGCGGTGATCACCGCCTCGGCGATCAACGGCACCTCGTCGCTGCGCGGCGCCGCCGCGGGGCGGTGATTCTCGCCGGCCGGTTCTCCCCGCCGAAGCCCAGCGATCGTGCCGGGTGGCCACTGCAGCACCTCTTCGAGCTTTGCTCGGGTTCGCTCCCGCGGCCAGCTTCTACCCTTCTCGAAGGCGATCAGGGCGCCGGCGTTGATGATGCCGTCCGCCGCGAGGCTGCGTTGGCTGATGTTGAGCTCACGACGCCGCGCCGCGGCGGCCGCACCCGCTCGAACCATGCCCTGATCGAGCGCCTCGGTCGATCCGTCGGTCGACTCCGGATTGGTCATGGCGCGGTGGGTCCTCGAGGGCGGGGGTGAGAAGGCGCCGTAATCGTATCCGCCGTTATGTTGCGCGCTACGGCTTGGTGCGGCGTGGCGGTCCCCAAATCGTGTCGACGCTCCAGTTCAGTCGTGTCCGCGTCAGTCGGTGCTACGGCTTTGTCGGCGTCCCGTGGCGTGTGAAGCCGCACTTCAAGGGCATATCTGCGGCGGCCATCGGCTCTCGTATCCGCAGTAACTGTTGCATCGCTACGGTTAATGCGCTACGTTTTCGCCATCGCGACCGACGGGCCGCACACAGTGCAGAGGAGCATCACGAATGAACACGACTGAATGGGATGAGACGCCCGTCGGTGCTTGCACCCGGGACCCGGAGCGGTGGACCACATCGGCCGACGAGCAGGCGAAGGCCATCTGCCGCGCGTGCCCTCGCCGTTGGCTCTGCGCACGGGAGGCCTGCGAGTTACCGCGCGCCGAGGGTCTGTGGGCGGGGATCTTCGTGCCCGAGGCCGGGCGCGGCCGCACGTTTGCTCTGCGGCAGCTGAAGTCACTGGCGGAGCGGCACGGCCACCCCGTGCGCGACCGTCGGCTCTACGCGGAATCGGCCTGATCACCGGTCGGCTCGCCGCCGGATCGGGGGGTCGGCGGCGGGCCTCGACCATCGCCCGGAATATCTCTGGGGACCAGCAGGTTGACGAATGCGACGGTGCCGGGCATGCCCCGGGCCCCAACACAATCGTCGCTTCGAGCGACCACTCGCCGAGAGGCGCAGGCGGCACCGTCCCTTTTTCTTCTACCAGGTGTCGACGAAGCGTCGGCCCTGACGACGCGGGGCGTGCGCCGTGGCCGCAGTCAACGCGTTGATCACGACATCACGGGTCTCGGCCGGGTCGATCACGTCGTCGATCTCGAACAGCGCAGCGGCGTTGAGCGCCTTGGCGTTTTCCTGCGCGGCCGCCGTCGCCTGCCTGACCCGTTCCTCGCGCTCGTCCTCGTCGGCGATCGCTTCCAGTTCCTTGCGCATACCCAACCGGACCGCGCCCTCCAGGCCCATCGGTCCCAGGTGCGCCCCCGGCCACGCCACCGTCAACGCCGGCTCGTGCAGGCTGCCGCCCGTCATCGCCTGCGCGCCCAGTCCGTACCCGCGCCGCAGGATCACCGCGATCAGCGGCACCTCGAGCGCCGCACCGGCCACCAGCATCCGCGAGGCGCGGCGCACCAGCGCCTCGGACTCGGCCGCCGGACCCACCATGTAGCCCGGGCAGTCGACCAGTGAGAGCACAGGCAGCCCGAACGCGTCGCACAGCTGCAGGAAGCGGGCGGCCTTGTCCGCGGCGGCCGCCGTGATCGCGCCGGCCATCACCATCGTGTTGTTCGCGATGATCCCGACCGGGCGGCCGTCGATGCGGGCCAGCGCCGTCACCATCTCCGGCGCGAACTTCGTCCGCAGGAACGTCACCGTGCCCTCGTCGGCAAGCGTCTCGACGATCGGCGCGACCTGATACGCGCGGCGGGCGCGCTCGGGAACGATTGTGCGCAACCGTGTTTGGTCGGCAGCCGGCCCGGGCTCGGTCCGCCCTTGAAAGTAGCCGAGCAGCCGCTTCGTCACCGCGACCGCCTCGGCCTCGTCGGCCACGACCACGTCGACCACACCGTTGGGCGACTGCACGCTGATCGGGCCCACCTCATCGGGTGGCACGTCGCCGAGCCCGCCGCCGGCGATCATCGCGGGTCCGCCCATGCCGATCGATGTGTTCTCGGTTGCCACGATCAGGTCCGCGCATCCAGCGATGACGGCGTTGCCCGCGAAGCAGCGACCATGGACGACGGCGATGCGCGGCACCACGCCCGACAGCGCCGCCCACAGTTTGAACGCGCGCGCATCGAGCGACGACACCGCCGGATAGTCGGTGTCGCCCGGCCGCCCGCCGCCGCCCTCGGCGAAGAACACCGTCGGCAGCCGCAGCCGCTCGATCAGCTCGAACAACCGGTCCTTCTTGCGGTGGCCCAGCGCGCCCTGCGTACCGGCCAGCACCGTGTAGTCGTAGGACAGCACCGCACACGCACTGCGCTCGGCGCCGAACAGGTCGCCGTTGATGCGTGCGGTCCCGGCGACCAGACCGTCGGCGGGGGTGCGGGCGATCAGGTCGTCGAGGTCGCGGCGGTGGCGCTGCGCCGCGATCGCGAACCGGCCGTACTCCACGAACGAGCCTTCGTCGATGAGGTCGGCGATGTTCTCCCGAGCGGTCCTGGCGTGCGCCTCGTGTCGCCTGGTCACGGCATCCGGTCGGGCCGCGTCCTCGGTGAGTTCGCGGCGTCGTAGAAACTCGGCGTGGTCGTCGCGCAGCGACTCGTCGCTCACGGCGTCCGATGCTAATCAGGCGGCGTCGGCCCGAGTTATCCACAGGCACTTCTCTCGAGGTCTGGAACTGTCGGCCGTCGCGCTTAGCGTGCGGTCATGACGAACTGGATCAACACAGTCAGCCGCGACCACGTCGAATTCGGCGTGCGCGGCCGCTTCACTCAGGCCAATCACGGCAAGCCGAACATGCTGCGCAGGATGGCGCGCGGCGATTGGATCGTCTTCTACTCCCCTCGCGCCGTCTATCCCGATGGTCCGCCGCTGCAGGCGTTCACCGCGATCGGGCAGATCGCCGACGACGAGCCCTATCTCGATCCGGCGTCCCCGGACGTCGAACGGTGGCGGCGCAATGTCGACTTCCTCGACGCGCACGAGACGCCGATTCGTCCGCTCCTCGAGAAGCTCGACTTCATCGAGGACACGGCCCGGTGGGGCTACAAGTTCCGCTTCGGGGTGTTCAAGATCGGCGACGACGATCTGGACGTGATCCGTTCGGCGATGACGGGTGCGGCTTAGACCTACTGTGGGTTGATGAGCAACACCGATCCGGCACCCGCCGAAGTCGCCTGCGCGGCAGTCCCGTTCGCGGGCGTGCTGCATCCGCGGGAGGTGCCGCTGGGCGGTCCGAGGGCGATCCGGGTGCGACGGACGCTGCCGCAGCGGGAGCGGTCGCTGATCGGTGCGTGGTGCTTCGCCGACCACTACGGCCCGCACGACGTGCGCGGCGGGACGGGTATGGACGTGCCGCCTCACCCGCACACCGGGCTGCAGACCGTCAGCTGGTTGTTTAGCGGCGAGGTCGAGCATCGCGACAGCGGCGGCGTTCACGCGCTGGTGCGCCCGGGCGAGCTCAACCTGATGACGGCAGGAGCGGGCATCTGCCACTCGGAGGTGTCGACGGGCGCCACCACGATCCTGCACGGCGTACAGCTGTGGGTGGCTCTGCCCGATGAGGCGCGTGACACCGGGCGCGGCTTCGAACACTTCGTCCCCGCGCCGCGCGCCGTCGGGGACGCGACGCTGCGGGTGTTCATCGGCGAACTCGAAGGCCTGCGCTCCCCCGTCGACACGTTCACACCCCTGCTCGGGGCCCAGGTCGACCTCGACCCCGGGGCCGAGGTGATGCTGGAGGTCGATTCGGACTTCGAGCACGGGGTGCTGCTCGACCAGGGCGATGTCGCTGTCAACGGCACTGCGCTCTGCACCGCCGACCTGGCGTTCCAGGCCGCCGGTGCAGAGAGGTTGCACCTGGCCAACCGCGGCAGCGCGCCCGCCCGGCTGGTGCTGCTCGGCGGACCACCGTTCCCCGAGGAACTGGTCATGTGGTGGAACTTCGTCGGCCGCAGCCATGACGACATCACCACCTATCGCAGACAGTGGGAGGACGGCGACGACCGGTTCGGCGCGGTGCAGGGATACCGCGGCGGGGTATCCCGGTTGCCCGCTCCCCCGCTGCCCAACGCGACCTTGCGTCCGCGATCGAACCCGGGGGTATAGAGAAACCATGACGACCGACAAAACCGGCGCACCCACCGAGGTCACCGCCGAAGCCGACCGCTACACCATCGCCGTCGACGGGAAGGGCGTCGGAATCGCCGAGTTCGCCGACCGCGACGGGCAGCGAGTCTTCACCCACACCGAGGTGGACAGCGATTTCGAGGGCCGCGGCCTGGCGACCATCCTGATCGGCGAGGCGCTGCAGAAGACCCGCGATGAGGGGCTGCGCATCGTGCCCGTCTGCAAGATGGTGGCGTCCTACGTCGAGAAGCACGACGAGTTCGCCGACGTCGTCGATCCGGTGTCCGACGACATCGAGCAGTGGCTGGAGAATCGTTAGTTCGACTAGACCGCTATCGTCTTCGCGATGGTGGCCGCGTTCTTCACCCCCGACGGTGACGCCTTCGTGCCCGCGCCGATGGCGCAGGGGCCGTGGGGACAGACGATCAGCGGCAACTACGTCGGCGGTCTGCTCGGTCACGTGCTCGAACGCGACGCCGGCGACCCGGACTTCCAGCCGGCCCGGTTGACCGTCGACCTGTTCCGCCCAGCCGCGCTGGCGGCGGTTCGGGTCGAGACCTCCGTCGTCCGCCAGGGCCGCCGCCTGAAACTGGTCGACGCACTGATGACGCAGGGCGACACGACCATCGCGCGCGCGACCGCGCTGTTCCTCCGCCGCGGAGAACAACCCGCCGACGAGATCTGGACGTCGCCGGTCACCATGCCTGCGCCGCCTCCGACACCCGATCCCATCCCCCGCGAACTGTCGACGTTGGTGTGGACCTACGGCAGGGACGAGCGCGAACCCGGACCCGGCGAGGGCTTGGCGAACTGGCAGCACTCGGGTCCGAAACACCTGTGGGTCCGCGACTTTCGGCCGCTGGTCGCCGGCGTGGACCTGACGCCGTTCACCCGCGCCGCCATGGCCGGCGACATGGTCAGCTCGTTGACACACTTCGGGCCGAGCGGCCTGCAGTGGATCAACGCCGACTACACACTGACGCTGTCGCGGCTGCCGAAGGGGCCCTATCTCGGGCTGGCCGCACTGACACACTTCAGCGACGCCGGAGTGGCCACCGGCACCGCGACCCTCGTCGACGAGTACGGACCCATCGGTAGCGGTGTGGCCAATGCCCTGGCGAACCCCGGCTTCACACCACCCCGTATGTAGCGCGAAATCGCCCCCCTCGCACTAATTTCCGCGTCGACTTCTGCGGCAGGGTCGCGATCGACGAGACAATTCACAGCCCTGCCGCAGAACTCGGCAAGACCGCCGCAAACCCCTGCGACATACGAAGCACCCCGCGGTTTCCCGCGGGGTGCTTCCGGTGCCATCCAAAAGGTCAGCTGATGCCCACGACCTCCTGCGCGATATCGGCCAGGCGCGTCTGCGCTGCCGACACCAGCCGCTGGCGGTTCTTGTGCATCTCCTCGTAGGCGATGATCGTGCGGATGTCGGAGGGATCGTCGAGATCCTTCACCGCGGCCACCGCGTCGCTGAGGTTGAGATCCTCGTACCCGGCGATCGGCAGCTCGTCGGCGTCGACGACTCCACTCTCGGCACGCGCCTTGTGCAGCGCATCGGCCGCGTCGCCGGCACCCTCGCGGCGGACAACCTTCTCCGCGCTGCGCAGGGCACCGTCGCGCGACGCCCCGAGCGCCTTGAAGGTGATCTCGCTGGCGCGCTGGGCACGCTCGCGCAGATCATCGACGGCCGGTCCGGCCGAACGCAGCAGCTCCGCGAGCCGCTCGACCGACTGTGCCGACCACTGCCCTGGCAGGTTCACCAGCTTCACCGCGGTACCCGCAGCAGCCTGCAGCGGGGTGCGCTGCAGCGCGGCCGGGCCGCCGAGGGCATCCTCGGCCAGCACTGTCGTCAGCCAGTTCACCGTCGCCGAGTGCGCGGTGATCAGGCGATCGGCGAGATCCTGCACGGCCGGCTCCTTGGCTGCGACCGCGAGTGCCTTGACGTAGCGGGCACGGTCGAGCAGCTGGTCCTCGAGCGCCAGGTCGCCGAGCAGCGCCTCATCGAACGGCTGTGCCTGCTCGGTGAGCGCCTTGACCGCGGCGGCGGCGCGGCCCAGGAACGGGCCGATCGTGTCCGGGAAGCCACCCAGGTCGCGGATCGCCTTCTCGATCGCCTCGGCACGGATACGGCCGTTCTCGGCGTTCTGAGTCAGCTCACGACGGACAGCCTCGGTACGGGCCTGCGCGATCCGGGTCTCAGCGACCTGGATCTCGGTGTGCGTGAGGTCAAGAATCGTGCGCAACTGCGCGATCAGTGTGTTCTTGGTAGTCATAGATTTTCGCCCCTTAAGCGTTGACGGTTTCGGTCGGCGCTGGGGTGCACCTGTCCTGTTGGCTACCCGGCGTGTGGGGGGAGTCGAACGCCTCAGGGGTGTGAGATGGATCGCACTCGGCGTGTCGTCAGCGCGGCTGCAGGATGACCACCGGAATCTCGCGGTCGGCCCACGATTGATAGGTGTCGAAGTCCGCGTACGCCTCGACCAGCTTCGGCCACAACCGCGCCTTTTGTTCGGGCGTGGCCGTGACGGCGCGCACCGCTCGGCGGTCCGAACCGATCTCGATATGGGCCTCGGGTTTGGCCACCAGGTTGCGGTACCACTGCGGATCGGTGTCGCGGCCGCCCTGGGACGCCACGACGATCACGTCGTCTCCGTCGTTGATGTAGACCAGCGGCGACACCAGCCGTCTGCCGGATTTACGCCCGATGTGCTCGAGCAGCAGCGTCGGTACCGGCTTCTTGAAACCCGCGCCCACCCGCCACGTCGCGCCGATCTTGCCGCCCGAGCGGCGATACACCCACACGTGGGCTTTGCCCGCGTACTTCATGATCTTCGTGACGACAGGCGAGTTCAGCTGCTTGGGCTTGTTGTTCGGGTCCATGGGATCAACCTAGGTACTGCGCGGTGCTGCCACCCAACGGCATCTCGGGCATACCGAGCTTGCGGTGGTCCCAGCTGCGGGTGCGCAGCGGTACCACCCGCACGCAGATGCGGTTCTTCATCATCTGGTCGACGAACGGGCGCATGTCGTCGGAATAGGGTCCCGTGTAGCGCTCCCACACGCTGATACCTACGCGCAGAATGGTTTCCGGGTCGTCGACGATCTCGGCCCTGCCGTCGATGGACACGCCGCGCAGCGTGTCGTAAGTGTGGCCGTCCTCGACCATCACGGTGACCGTCGGGTTGCGTCGCAGGTTGACGGCCTTCTGCGACTTGGCCTTCGTCTCGAACCAGATCTCACCGTCGAGCACGGCGTACCACATCGCGACCAGGTGCGGCCGCCCGTCAGGAAGCACGGTCGCCATCGTGGCGGTGCGGCTGCGTTCGATGAATTCGGCGATCTCGTCGTCGGACATGACGATCTTCGCGCGTTCGTTCTTGCCCACGGCCCGATCTTGTCAGGTCGCGGCGGCGACGACCGTCACCGGGATGGGCTTCAGCGCGGCGACAACGATGTGGGCCCGACCTGCCGCGGCGGCAGCCGACTTCGCTGCGTACTGGCTAGCTCATCAGCATGATGTACTGCGCGGCCGTCATCTGTTGTGCCGCAAGCAGAGTCGGGGCACTGGTCTCGATGGTGTACTCGTCGGCGGTGGCCAGACAGTAGAAACTGCCCTCGTTCGTGCGCAGGCAGCGGCTGCCGGGCATGTCCGGCACCGGGTTGGCCGGCTTGGCCGTCGCCGACACCTCCTCGGCGAACTCCTCGACCACGCCTTCGGCGCCCGCGACGTCCTCGGCCTCGTAGACGGTCGTGCCCGCCATCGCGACCAGATCGACGCCGGTGTCGGAGAAGAGCTTGGCCGACCGCACGGGATCGGACTGGAAGTGCAGCGCACCCCGCCGTTCGTAGGTCCCGCCCTTGGTGAACGTCGGGTCGCGGCCGTCGAGCGGTAGCGCGCGGGCCAACAGGCCGGTCGGATCGATCGAGATGTCGGCCAGCTCGCTCGGGTCGGTGGCTCGGAACTTGTCGATCTCCGGCGCCTGCAGGTCCAGGCTCTCGGTCACCAGCCGGGCGGCGGCGTCGATACCGGCGGTCGCCTGCGCCAGCTGCATCAACACGTAGGACCCGTGCGCGGTGAACGACCGCACCGCACCGAATTTCCCGATGTTGCGATCGGTCCCGGTGTGACTGCTGGCGCGCGCTTCGGGGTGGCCGGGAATCTCCAGCTTCGGCGACGGTCCGTCGGCGCCCTGCGGCTGCGATACCGCGTCGCCCATGTCGTCGGCCGCGGCCTGGGCAGCGCGATCGTCGCCGAAGCGCAGCACCGCGTTGAGCAGTATCTGCTTGTTCTTCTCGGTTCGCGTCGTGGCGAAGCCGGTGACGAAGTCGTGCCGGGCGGCCGCTGCAGCGACGTTCATCGGGCCGATCATGGCCAGCGCTTCGGCGCGGGGCAGCACCATCGCGCCCAGGCCGAACCATTCCGTCAGCGCCTCGTCGACCTCCCACGGCCCGATGACGTGGTTGGCCAGTCGCTGGCCCTCGAGCACCACGCCGAGCATCGGGTCGCCCGCGACGCCGAGCGGATCCCGCGGTGCCGTTGGGTACCGGCCCGGGTCCAACCGGTCGAAATCCAACACGGGCCCACCCGCGGCCCGCACCGCGGACCCCTCGACGGTCGATGTGCACGCCGTGGCAAGCAGCGCGACGACAGATACGAGCGCAAAGATCGCGTTCCGCATGTCTCGCAAATTACCCGCGGGCAGCCGGCCGCAGATTCAGGCGTGCCGACGCCGGCCGCCGACGTCATACAAATGAGACGAGCCACCGAAATCCGGTGGCTCGTCTCATTGCTTGTGGGCGAAGGGGGACTTGAACCCCCACGTCCCGAAGGACACTGGCACCTGAAGCCAGCGCGTCTGCCATTCCGCCACTCGCCCCAACAACCGGGGGAGCCTATCACGCACAACACCCGGCTCCCCAACCGTACCGGCTGGCCCCCGGTACTTTCGGCCGATCGTGATCGAGGGCGCTGAACTGCGGTGATTCGATTCTCAGAGTTCTGTTGGTCCCGCTGTCCGGCGCTCGGCCGATACCATGCACATGAACAATGTGGCCAGGCGACACGCTGGCTCCCGTCGCGGTGAGCAGTGCCGACGGACGACGACCGAGTGAGGCGGGCGGTGACATGGGTCTAGTCGACCGCTTCGAGCGCAAGCTCGAGTCGACGGTCGGCGATGCCTTCGCCCGGGTGTTCGGCGGTTCGATCGTCCCGCAGGAGGTCGAGGCGATGCTTCGGCGGGAGGCAGACACCGGCGGACGCGAAGTGCTCGGCGGTCAGGTTTTGGCACCAAACGACTACGTCATTACCCTCAGTGTGCCTGACTATCAGAAGGTGAGCGCCGACCCAGACCTCACGTCAGCGACTTTTGCCAAGCACTTGGAGGGATACATCCGTGAGCAGGGGTGGCAAACGTATGGTGATGTGGTCGTCAGGTTCGAACAATCACCCACCCTGCACACCGGACAGTTTCGCGCGCGTGGAGCGGTCAATCCCGACACGACCACTGGCGAACCCGCACCACCACACCATGTACGTGCGTCCAGCGCAGAATCAGGAGTACCACCGATGAGCGACAACCCGACCTACCGCGGCGGCCAGGGGCCGGGGAGGCCCGCCGACGAGTACTACGACCGTCCGCAAGACCGTCCGCAGGACCGTTCGCAGGACGATCGCTACGGCCGCCCCGACGACCGTGGCCCCTATCCCCCGCCCGAGCAGGGCGGCTACCCGCCGCAGGGCGATCCGTACGCCCCGCGCCAGGGCGGCTACCCCGACCAGGGTGGCTATCCGGATCAGGGCGGCTACCCGGACCAAGGTGGCTACCCCGACCAGGGCGGCTACCCCGACCAGGGCTATCCGCCGCCGTCATACGAACAGCGCCCGCCCGCCGGTTACGGCCCGCCGCCGCAGGGCGGCTACCCGGACCAGGGTTACCGCCAGGCCCCGGGTGGCTACGGTCCCCCGCAGGGCGGCCAGCCCGGATACGGCGGCGCACCCGGGCCCGACTACGACTACGGGCGTCCCCCGGCCCCCGGCCGCCACGAGGAGGGCGGCTACGGTCGTCCGGCCTATCCGGATCAGGGCGGCTACCCGGACCAGGGCGGCTATCCCGACCAGGGCGGTTACGGCGGACAGCCGTACGGGCGGCAGGACCAGGGCTACGGCGCTCCGCCGGACTACGGCCGCTACGGTGACGCCCCCGCAGGCGGCTACGCCGAACCCGGCTACTCCGAGCCCGCAGGCGGCGGCTACGACTACGGTCAGCCGGCCGGCTACGGCGGCTACGGCCAGGCCGACTACGGCGCGGGCGCCGCGACCGTCACGCTGCAGCTCGACGACGGCAGTGGTCGCACCTATCAGCTGCGCGAGGGCACCAACGTGATCGGCCGCGGCCAGGACGCACAGTTCCGGCTGCCCGACACCGGGGTGTCCCGGCGGCATCTGGAGATCCGTTGGGACGGTCAGGTCGCGTTGTTGTCCGACCTGAACTCCACCAACGGGACCACCGTCAACAACGCGCCCGTTCAGGAGTGGCAGCTCGCGGACGGCGACGTGATCCGGCTGGGCCACTCCGAGATCATCGTCCGCGTGCACTGAGCGCCCGCCCGGGGCGGAGAAGCTGTCGCTTCCCCCTCATGTCGGTAACCGTCCAAGTATCGTGACGGTGCCGAGGCTGGCTGCGGTGCCGAGGCGGCTGAACGGGATGGAGACGGAGAGGACGTCAGATGCAGGGGTTGGTACTGCAACTGACGCGCGTCGGATTCCTGTTGCTGCTATGGCTGTTCATCTGGTCGGTGCTGCGAATTCTGCGGACGGATCTCTACGCCCCCACCGGCGCCGTCATGGTGCGGCGCGGGCTGCCGCTGCGCGCCTCGCTGCTACCCAACCGAGCCCGCCGTAACGTGGCCCGTCATCTGGTAGTCATCGAGGGTGCGCTGGCCGGCACCCGCATCACTCTGGGCAGTCAGCCGGTGCTGATCGGGCGGGCCGACGACTCGACGTTGGTCCTGACCGACGACTACGCCTCGACGCGCCACGCGAGGCTGTCGCCTCGAGGTTCGGAATGGTACGTCGAGGACCTAGGATCGACCAACGGCACATACCTCGACAGGGCGAAGGTGACGACGGCGGTACGCGTTCCGATAGGCACGCCGGTTCGGATCGGCAAAACGGTAATCGAGCTGCGCCCGTGACCCTGGTGCTTCGATATGCCGCGCGCAGCGACCGCGGCCTGGTTCGGGCGAACAACGAGGATTCAGTGTACGCCGGCGCCCGCCTGCTCGCGCTGGCCGACGGTATGGGTGGGCACGCCGCGGGCGAGGTGGCCTCTCAGCTGGTGATCGCCGCCCTGGCCCACCTCGACGACGACGAACCCGGCGGCGACCTGCTGAGCAAGCTCGACGCTGCGGTGCGCGAGGGCAACTCAGCGATCGCCGCGCATGTGGAGGCCGACCCCGAGCTCGAGGGCATGGGCACCACGTTGACCGCAATCCTGTTCGCGGGCAACCGACTTGGCTTGGTACACATCGGAGACTCGCGCGGCTACATGCTGCGCGACGGGGAGCTGACCCAGATCACCAAAGACGACACGTTCGTCCAGACGCTCGTCGACGAGGGCCGCATCACCGCCGAGGAGGCGCACAGTCATCCGCAGCGGTCGTTGATCATGCGCGCGCTGACCGGCCACGAGGTCGAGCCCACGCTCATCATGCGGGAGGCGCGCGCAGGCGACCGCTATCTGCTGTGCTCCGACGGACTGTCCGACCCGGTCAGCCATGAGACCATCCTCGAGGCGTTGCAGATCTCCGATGTCGCCGAAAGTGCCGACCGGCTCATCGAATTGGCGCTGCGCGGTGGCGGTCCCGACAACGTCACCGTCGTGGTGGCCGACGTCATCGACAACAACGCCCACGACTACGGGCAGACCCAACCGATCATCGCCGGTGCGGTATCGGGTGATGACGACCAACCACCACCCAACACCGCGGCCGGTCGCGCGTCGGCGTTCAACCCGCGACGCAACGAAGCCAAGCGCGCGCTACCGGAACCGGAGGAACCGCCGCGACCGCCCAAGTCGCGGCGGCGAATGTTCATCGCCGCCGCCCTCGTGGTACTGGTCGTCCTTGCCGGACTGGCCGTCGGTCGCGAGATCATCCGCAGCAACTTCTACGTCACCGCCCATGACGACGTCGTCTCGATCATGCGAGGTGTGCCCGGATCGATCCTCGGCTACCCGCTGCAGGAGCCGTACCGAAAGGGCTGCCTGACCGAACGCAACGGGCTGACGCTGATCAGTCCCGGCCAGGAACCGCGCGACTGTCAGCCATTTCGGGTGAGCGACCTCAAACCGTCCGAACAGCGACAGGTCATCTCCGGTCTGCCGACCGGGTCGGAGGATCAGGCGATCACCCAGATCAACCAGCTGGCGCGCGATTCTCTGCTGCCGATCTGCACGCCGCCGCCACCACCGGCGCCGCGCACCACTGCGCCGCACAGCCCTGGGCCGCCGAATTCACCTGGGCTGCCGAACAATCCACCCCCTCGTGGTGAGGAGGGCCTGTCTCTTATACACATC
>NZ_LZSW01000041.1:0-85921 GCF_001665615.1 Mycobacterium sp. 852014-52144_SCH5372336 | reverse complement strand
CGCGGATGCGGATAACCACTTGGCATGCGCAACGCTCCTAAATCCAGGGATGTTGCACTGACCGTATGAATCTGCCCACCCGACAGCGTGCGGGTAACCCACGTTCGCGCCAGAAGTGTCA
This sequence comes from Mycobacterium sp. 852014-52144_SCH5372336, assembly GCF_001665615.1. NCBI lineage: Bacteria > Bacillati > Actinomycetota > Actinomycetes > Mycobacteriales > Mycobacteriaceae > Mycobacterium > Mycobacterium sp. 852014-52144_SCH5372336. Next base: position 85,800 of record NZ_LZSW01000041.1, on the reverse strand, counting down.
GCGCGTTCGTGTCGCGTAGTACCGGCCCAGCACGTCGGCGCGCAGCTCGTCGAAGTCACCCGTTTCGATGGCCGCGCGGATGCGGTCGACCAGCCGCACCACGAACCGCTCGTTGTGGATGGTGCACAGGGTCGCCGACAGGATCTCCTTGGCCTTGAACAGGTGGTGGATGTAGGCCTTGGTGTAGTGGGCGCAGGTATAGCAGTCGCAGTCGGCGTCGATCGGGGTGAAGTCCCGGCGGAACCGAGCGTTGGTGATGTTGAAGCGGCCGGTTGTCGAGTACACGGCGGCGTTGCGGGCGACCCGCGACGGAGACACACAGTCGAACGTGTCGGCGCCCGCGGCGATCGCGTCGAACAGATCGTCGGGCTCGCTGATGCCCAGCAGGTGGCGGGGCTTGTCGGCGGGCAGTTCGTCGACCACCCATCCGACAATCGTGGCGAGGTTCTGTTTCTCCAGGGCGCCGCCGATGCCGTAGCCGTCGAATTCGAGGCCCTCGGCGGGCCCGGCCTGTGCGCCGATCGTGACCAGACCGCGGGTGGCCTGTCTGCGCAGGTCCTCGTACTGGGCGCCCTGCACGACCCCGAACAACGCCTGCCCGGGCTTGTCCGGACGCGCCTCGTGCTGCCGCCGGTGCTCGGCCAGACAGCGCACCGCCCAGTCATGCGTCCGCTGCACCGACCGCTCCTGGTATCCGCGGGTGTTGACCAGCGTGGTCAGCTCGTCGAAAGCGAAGATGATGTCCGCTCCGAGCTGATGCTGGATCCGGATCGACACCTCGGGGGTGAACCGGTGGGTGGATCCGTCCAGATGCGATCGAAACGTCACCCCGTCGTCGTCGACGTTGGCCAGTCGCTCCTTGCCTTCGGCGATGATGTCGTCGGCCTGGACACGCTCGGCGTCCATCGCCAGCACTTTGCGAAAGCCCGCGCCCAGCGACAACACCTGAAAGCCGCCGCTGTCGGTGAACGTCGGACCCGGCCAGTTCATGAACGCCGACAATCCCCCGGCCTCGTCGACGATGTCCGGGCCGGGCTGCAGGTACAGGTGATAGGCGTTCGCCAGAAGGGCCTGCGCACCAAGTTCTTTCATGGTTTCGGGCAGCACCGCCTTGACGGTCGCCTGCGTGCCGACGGGAATGAACGCCGGGGTGCGGATCTCACCGTGGGGGGTGCGGATGACGCCGGTGCGGCCGGCCCGGCCGGGCAGTTGCGCCGTCACGCTGAAAAACGGGGCCGACGACTCTTTCGGAGCGGGAGATTTCGGCACGGCCACGCCGTAGATTCTGCACTGTGAGAAATCGGTGGGTGCCGACGTGCTGTGCCGCCGCGATCGTGCTGACGCCGGCCGCATGTTCGAGCAGTCCCGACGATTACACACCGCCGAAGGGCGAACTGGTCGCGGGCACGGCGCAGGTCTCGGTCAACGGCAACGACGAGGGCACGACCGACGCGGTGCAGTGCGACACGACGGGATACCTCACCACCATCACCACGGGCGACGAGACGTCCGGACTCACCGCGATGGTGTCGAACCAGGAAGCCCTGACCGTCGAGTCGGTCAGGATCAACAACATCGGCGGATTCACCGGCAGCTACACGGCCGGGGTGGGCGCCACGTCCGAGCCGGCCGAGGTTTCCATGACGGGCCGGACCTACGACATCTCCGGTGAAGCCGACGGCTTCGACACCGACAACCCCAGCTTCCGGGCCAACGGCACTTTCAGCGTCCAGGTGTCCTGCTGAGCAGGCGCTGGAGCGGATGATCAATTTTTGCCAGAAACGCTGTGGGCCGGTTTCCCGCGAACCCATACTGCTTTCGGATGATCCGATCTTGACGGGTCACACACACAAAGGAGAACAGGGTGAAGCGTGGGTTACTGGTCGCCGTCGGCGGCGCGGCGATCGTCATCGCAGGTCTATCCGGCTGTTCCTCGGGTGAGAAGAAGTCTGAAACCTCGGGTGAGACATCGACGGCCGCTTCGGCCGAGGGCAAGACCACCGTCACGATCGACGGTCAGGATCAGGCCGTCCAGGGCACCGTCGTGTGCAGCGACATGGGCGGGAACACCAACATCGCGATCGGCGACGCCACCACCGGCATCGGCGCCGTCGTCAGCTCCGGCGACGAACCGACGGTGCAGTCGGTCGGCCTGGGCAACGTCAACGGCGTGACGCTGGGCTACCAGAGTGGAGCCGGCCAGGGCGAGGCCAAGGCCGAGAAGGACGGCAAGACGTACAAGATCAGCGGCACCGCCACGGGCGTCGACATGGCCAACCCGTTGCAGCCGGTCAACAAGCCCTTCGAGATCGAAGTCACCTGCCCGTAGGGCAATCATCGAGCGTGAGAGAAGGCGGCGTCCCGACAAGGGGCGCCGCCGTTTTTCATCCGGTGTAGCCGGCGGCCGATTGGCGCAACTGCCAGATCTGCGCCGGGCACAGCTCGTTGACCGCCTGGTTGATCAGGTAGGCGCCCTGATACTTGTCGGTCGTGTGGAAGTCGGCGGTCACCTGGTCCACCAGCTGGCCGTAGCTCATCTTGCCCGCCACCCGGTCGCAGATCGTCCTGCCGTAGCCGATGGCGGCGTCGGCGTTGGGGAAGTTGTATCCCGGACGCACGTGCACGTTGACCAGATACGCGACCGCATCGGCGTTGGCCGTCGGAGCGGAGATCAACGCAGCCGCGCCCGCGGCGGCGACCAGGGTAACCATCACCGGCTTCATGGCTTAAGAGCCTATTCCGTGTCCACCGTCGATGCGGGGCACTTAGGCTAGCCACCTATGAGGCTCATGGCTGCAGCTGCGCTCTCGTGCGGATTCGTCGCCGCACCGCTGATGACCGCCGCGAATGCGCCGGCATCCCCCGGCTACTGCGACGGCGCCGACTGTGTTCCCTACGTCGACCGGAGCGCGGTGGAGGGCACGCACTGCGTGCAGAACACCCGCTACAACTTCGGGATCGACGCCTCGGGCAACACGCTGGCGTGCAACTCGCGCAGCACCTGGGTCTCGTCGCCGCCGCTGGTCGGCGTCCGCACCAACCGTCTGCCGTGCGGCGATGCGACCGGAGTGGCCCAGACCCCCGACGGCATCCCGCTGAGCTGCAAACAGGGTGCGTGGACACCCGACTATCAGGTGATCTTCTACGGCTGACGGCCACCGGTACGCGCGGCGCGCTCGCCTTTCGTCGTCCTCGTGTGTGATCTGCGCCTCGCTATTGTTTTGAGACCCAAGCGTATGCGTGACATACGTGAGGAATCGGGGCAAGCGGGGTACAACCACGGGCGTGGTGATCGATGTGCGTCTGCGGCCGGCAGACCCTCTGAGGATCGAGGTTCCGGCCACCGCGGATCGACTGGCACAGATTCGCCGCAGTTTGGTCGGGTGGATGGAACCGATCGGCGTGCCCGACGACGTGAGCGCCGACATCGTGCTCGCCGTCAACGAGGCCGCCACCAACTGCGTCGAGCATGCTTATCAGGACTCCCCCGACGGAGAGATGGTGGTCGAGGCGACCGTCGAGGACGGGCGGATAGTGGTCTGTGTCTCAGATCACGGACAGTGGCGGACCCCGAGCACGGAGCCGACGACCCGCGGGCGCGGCCTTCCGATCATCCGCGCGGTCGGCAACGGTGTGGAGGTCATGAAATCGGCGTCGGGCACGACCGTACGCATCGACTTCGACGTGACCGACGAAGAACGCGGCGGTCAGGAATTGGGCAGCCGAACCACCTGAACGAAGAACTCGTCGATCTGGCGGACGGCGTTCATGAACTGATCGAGATCGACGGGCTTGGTGACATACGCGTTGGCGTGCAGTTTGTAGCTGCGCAGGATGTCTTCCTCCGCCGATGATGTGGTGAGCACCACCACGGGGATATGGCTGAGCTCGGCGTCGGACTTGATCTGCTCGAGCAACTGCCTGCCGTCGTATTTCGGCAGGTTCAGGTCGAGCAGGATCAGGTCGGGCCGCGGCGCGTCGGCGTACTTGCCTCGGCGGTAGAGGAAGTCGAGTCCCTCCTCACCGTCGTGCGCGACATGCAAGGTGTTCTTGATCTTGTTGTGCTCGAATGCTTCTCGGGTGATCAGCTCGTCACCCGGGTCGTCCTCGACGAGCAACACGTCGATCGCCCGGCCGTCCAGTGTCATGCAGTTGATCCTTCCATTTCGGCCGCGACGGGCTCGTCGACGACGCAGGGAATGGTGAAGCGGAACCTGGTGCCCTCGGTGTGGCCGGTGTCGATCCAGATGTTACCGCCGTGGTGCTCGACGATCTTCTTGCACAGCGCCAGGCCGATACCCGTTCCGGTGTAGACCTCGCGGCCGTGCAGGCGCTGGAAGATCACGAAGACCTTCTCGGCGAACTCCTCGGGAATGCCGATCCCGTTGTCGGTGACGGTGAAGAGCCACGCGCCCTCGCGGGTGCCCTCGCCGACCGCGCAGTCGATGACGATCCGCGGCGCGGCGTCGGGCCGGCGGAACTTCACCGCGTTGCCGATCAGGTTCTGCCACAGCATCGTCAACAGCGTCGGGTCGCCCTTGACGGTGGGCAGCGGCTCTCCGGTGCGCACCACCTCCGCACCGGATTCCTCGATCGAGGCCGACACGTTGTCTATCGCGTCGGCCAGCACGGCATCAAGGTCGACGTCGGCTTCGGTCGAGCCGAGCCTGCCGACGCGGGAGAAGGTGAGGAGGTCGTTGATCAGCACCTGCATGCGTTTGGCGCCGTCGACGGCGAAGCGGATGTATTCGACGCCGCGCTCGTCGAGCTTGTCGCCGTAGCGCTTCTCGATCAGCTGGCAAAACGAGGCCACCTTGCGCAGCGGCTCCTGCAGGTCGTGTGAAGCCACATAGGCGAACTGTTCGAGTTCGGCGTTAGACCGTTGCAGTTCCAGGGCTTGGTCGCCGAGTTGCTCTTTGGCCGACCGCGACGCGGCCAGCTCGTCGACGATGCGCTGGCGCATGTCCTCCACATCCGCAGCGATCGCCTGAATGTCACGCGGGCCGCGCACCGCGATCTTTTCGTCGAAGTTGCCCTCGGTGATCCTGCGGCACGAGGCGGCGAGCTGCTCGAGGGGGCGGGTGACGGCCTTGCGCACCAGGACCGCCAGCACGATGCCGGCGACGAAGAACGCCACGAGGATCGCGATCAACAGGGTGTCTCGCCAGGTCTGCACGGCGGCGAGCTCGTCGACCGCATCCTGGCGGGCCTGCGACAGGTCGCGGTTCTGGGTGTTGAAGAGCACGCGCAGGGCGTCGAACCCTTGTTTGCCCCGCTCGGCGGTGGCGGCGTCCAGGACCTTCGGCATCCCGGGTGTCACCGAGGCAATCAGCGGGTCCGCGTACGTCGAGCGCCACTCGGCCGCGGCCTTCTCGATCGCTTCCAGGTCGCCGATGAGCTTCTCCCGGTGGCCGATTCCGTCGCGGATCTGCCGCGCCGCCTCGTTCTCGACCTGCTGACCCTCGAAGTAGGGGTCGAGGAATTGGAGATCGGCGGCGATCGCGTAACCGCGCACAGCGGTCTCCTGGTCGCGAAGGGCCGCCTGCAACTGATACGCCGCCACCCGGGCGGGTTGGATACCGAGGTTCAGCTCGCGCGAGACCTCGTCGGTCCGGTTCAACAGCAGCGCACCCACGATCGCGCCGGCGATGACCACCACGCCCATCATGGACAGCACGAGGTTCTGCCACCCCTGGACGGTGAGGCGACCCCTCATCCGGTGATCGTCCGCTCCACCCGCACCACCGCGATGTCGTCGCTGATACCGCCCACCGACTGCGCGCGGCGCTCCACGTCGTCGATCAGGGCGGTGACGAACTCGCGACCGGGCAGGTGCGCGTAGCCCCTGGCGACTTCGAGCAGGCCCGCCTCGCCGAGGCGTTCGGTTCCGCGACCGGAGCGACCCTCGAACAAGCCATCGGTCAACAGCACCAAGCCGTACCCCGGGGGCAGTTCAAAAAGGTTCAGCGGCCACTCGAGTCCGTACAGGCCGAGCGCCGGGCCGACCTTCGGTTCCAGCCACTCCACGGTGTTGTCCCCGTGCAGCAGCATGCCGGGATGACCGGCGGACACGACGTTGAAGCTGAGGTTGTCGGTGGACATCGCGACGCTGAGCACCGTCGCAAAGATGCTCGACCCCGGGCGTTCGGTGCTCAAAATCCGTTCCAACTGGCGCATGCGTTCGTTGCCCCGCAACCCGGCGAATGTCAGTGCGCGCCAGCCGATCCTCAACGCCACGCCCAGCGCGGCCTCGTCGGGTCCGTGGCCGGCCACGTCACCGACCATGACGTGCAGGGTGCGGTCGGGGGTCTGCACGAAGTCGTAGAAGTCGCCGCCGAGCAGTGCGTGCTGACGACTGGGGCGGTACTCGGCGACGATGTCGATTCCGGGTTGATCGAGGAGCAGCGGCGACGGCAGCAGGCCACGCTCGAGGCGGGCGTTCTCCATCGCGCGCAGCTCGCTGGCGTGCAGTTCCACCGACGTCAGCTCGGCGCGTTTGCGTTCCACGGCGTAGAGCAGGGCGCGGCGCAGCGTCTCCGGTTCGACGCGACCCTTGACGAGGTAATCCTGGGCGCCGGCAGCGACGGCCGAGATGCCGAAGTGCTCGTCGTTGAGGCCGGTCAACACGACGATCGGCATGGTGATGTCGCGCCTGGCGACGCGGTCGAGCGCCTTGATGCCGTCGGCGTCCGGAAGGTTCAGATCCAGCAGCACGCAGTCGGGGCGGGAAACCTCCAGATGCTGTTCGGCATCCTCCATGGACGGCGCCCACACGACGTTGATGTTGGAGTCGGCGTCGGCGATCAACTCCTCGACCAGGATGGCGTCGGCGCGGTCGTCCTCGACGAGCAGCACCGAAAAAGGGCGCAGCCCAGCACTCCCCCCGGCCGAGGCCCAGGGGTCCTGGTCATGAAGCGCGCGCATATACCAATTCTCTCGCGTTGGTCACCGCGGTCGCCTCGACCTCTGCTTCAGTGACAGATCCTGACAATAGTGCCTGAATCGTTGTGGCGGTGGCGGAGGGATTTGAACCCTCGGACGGGGGTTACCCGTCACACGCTTTCGAGGCGTGCTCCTTAGGCCGCTCGGACACGCCACCGTGTGGCAGCTTACCGGGAGCACACCGGTCTACTCCAATCGCTGCCGGGCAGTTGTTTCTGTTCGCGAGAGCTACACCAGGGTCGTGAACCACGGGCCGACCGCGACCCTGGTGTACGTCTCGCGAGACACAGGCGTCAACGCTGCCGGGAGAAGAACGCCTCCAGCGGCGCCGCGCATTCGTCGGCCAGCACGCCGCCGCGCACCTGCGGTCGGTGGGTCAGCCGCCGGTCGCGCACCACATCCCATAACGACCCGACGGCCCCGGTCTTGGGCTCCCAGGCGCCGAACACCACCCGCGCCACGCGCGCCATCACCAGCGCGCCCGCGCACATAGTGCAGGGTTCGACGGTGACCGCCAGCGTGGTGCCCTCCAACCGCCAGCCGTCGCCGAGCACCGCCGCGGCGGCCCGGATCGCGAGGATCTCGGCGTGCGCGGTGGGATCGCCGAGGGCTTCGCGCTCATTGGCGGCGCGCGCCAACTCGGTGCCGTCGGCTGAGACGACGACCGCCCCGATCGGCACGTCGCGCGGACCGGCGCTACGTGCAGCTTCGAGGGCGGCGCGGATCAGTGCCTCGTCGTCGGGCTGCGCGATCACCGGCCCATACGGTCGAGTACTGCCGACAACTCGTCGGCGAAGCCCATCTCGCGCGCGATCCGGCCCAGCTGTTCGTCGGCGTAGAGGTCGGACTCGTCGAGGATGACGCCGAGCACGGCCTCGGGCAGGCCGATGTCCGAGAGCAGACCCAGGTCGCCCTCCTCGAACGGTTCGGCCTCCTCGAGCTCCTCGGGCTCGATGTCGGCGTCGAGCATCTCCAAGGCTTCGGCGGCGATGTCGTAGTCCAGGGCGGCGGTGGCATCCGACAGGAACAGCCGCGCGCCAGAGGGGGCGGGGCGCACGATGACGAAGAACTCGTCGTCGATGTCCAGCAGCCCGAACACCGCTCCCGCGCTGCGGATTTCGCGTAGTTCCCGCTCGGCGTCGGTGAGGCTGGTCAGGGCCGCTTCGCGCATCGGCGCGCATCGCCACTTGCCGTCCTCACGGACGACAGCAACGCCGAAGCCGTCGGGAGTGTCCGTGGACTGCTCCCGCGCCTGTGCACGCTGTGCTCCCATGTCGGCCTACGGTAGTCGTCGACCATGCCCTTTTCCATGTCCTTAACGCGTCCGCACCCCCCTTTTCCAGTATCGACGCCGATCCCGACGTGGTCGACGGCGCTCGATATGCCAACCTTGACGGGTGACCAACACCCCGGTTTGCGTGCTCGGCCTCGGGCTGATCGGTGGCTCGGTCATGCGCGCAGCGGCGGCCGCCGGACGCGAGGTGTTCGGTTACAACCGGTCACTGGAAGGCGTCCAGGCCGCGACCGCCGACGGGTTCGACGCAGGCGAGGACCTCGACGCCGTGCTGAAGCGGGCGGCGGCCGACAACGCGCTGATCGTGTTGGCGGTGCCGGTGCCCGCCCTGGGCCAGATGCTGGGCCACATTCGCGACACCGCCCCGGACTGTCCGCTGACCGATGTGACAAGCGTGAAAACCGCTGTGCTGCAAGAGGTCCAGACATATGGTCTGCTCGAGCGATTCGTCGGCGGGCACCCGATGGCGGGCACCGCGCACTCGGGTTGGGCAGCGGGCGACGCCCGGTTGTTCGTCGACGCGCCGTGGGTCGTCTGCGTCGACGATCACGTCGACCCGCATATCTGGACGCTGGTGATGAACCTGGCGCTGGACTGCGGCGCGGTCGTCGTCCCCGCCCGCTCCGATGAACACGACGCGGCCGCCGCGACGATCTCTCATCTGCCCCACCTGCTGGCCGAGGCACTCGCCGCCACCGCCGGTGAGGTGCCGCTGGCGTTCGCGCTGGCGGCCGGTTCGTTCCGCGACGGCACCCGCGTGGCCGCCACCGCGCCGGATATGGTGCGGGCGATGTGCGAGGCCAACGCCGACGAACTGCTGCCGGTGTTGGACCGCACGCTGGAACTGCTCACCGACGCCCGCGACGCGCTCGCCGCGCGCAGACCGCTGACCGAATTCGTCGACTCCGGGCACGCCGCCCGGATTCGCTATGACAACTTCGACAGGACGGGGATCGTCACGATCGTCGTCGGCGAAGAGCAGTGGCGCGAGGAACTGGCCGCGGCGGGCCGCGCGGGCGGGGTGATCAGATCCGCTCTGCCAACCCTGGATAGTCGAGGATGAACCCGTCCGAGTCGACGCTGATCGTGGTGTCGGCGACGGGCGAGTGCAGCTTGATTCCGTCTTCGGCGCTGCTGTAGCTGATCACCGCCGTCTCCACCGACAGTTCCGGCAGTCGCACGTACACCACCGGGCAGCTGATGGAATCGGTCCGCTGATACAGCCCGGTACGCCGAATCGGCAGGGCGTTGAAGAACGGGCTGAAGATGACGTCGACGTCCAGCGCGCCGTCGTACGCGGCGCGACGGGTCTCCCCGGTGTGCTGCTGAACCAGCCACATGTTCTCTTCGTCGCGGGCAATCGAGAGTTGCCGCTCGCGCTCGGCGAGTGTGACGGTCATGGACAGCCGTTTGGTACCGCCGGCCTCGTCCGTCACCAAGTCGTAGGAAGCGGAGAACGCCGGGTGAAAGGGTGTAGCGGCGGCCACGATCCTGCCGTAGGCCTTGATGCGGTTGCCCGACACATGCACCCGGACCGATTCCATTCGAGGGACGTCGTGCGCCCGCCACGTCAGGATCGCCGGCCATGTCTTCTCGGAGCCGCCTGCTTCACTCACCCCTATACCGTATGCGAACCGTCCCCTCGTTCGTAACGTGCTGGGTCTTTGCTTTTTGGGCCGCGCTGTGATGTTGCGCGGGGACGGGATTCGAGAACGACTTCGTCGCCGAGAAACGGCTGGGGCATGCGCCGCCGACTTCGCAGTCGCCCGGTTCCCGGCACCGAGGCCCACACCGCGAACGCGAGCGCGGCATCGAGCAACAACGCCAGCGCCGTCACCATCAGCGCGCCGACCAAGGCCAGATGGAACTCGCGCACCTTGATGCCGTCGATCAGGTAGCGGCCCAGCCCGCCGAGACTGGCGTATGCGGCGACGGTCGCGGTGGCCACGATCTGCAGCGTGGCGGTCCGCAGCCCGCCCAGGATCAACGGCATCGCGATCGGCGTCTCCACGCGCAGCAGGATGCGCCGTTCGGTCATGCCCATGGAGCGGGCGGCGTCGACGACGGTGGGGTCCACGTTGGCGATGCCTGCATACGTGCCCGCCAGCAGCGGCGGAATGCCCAGCAGCATCAGCGCAACGGTCGGCGGTACCAGCCCGAGTCCCCACAGCAGCACACCGAGCAGCAGCACGCCCAGCGTCGGCAGCGCGCGCAGTGCGTTGACACCGGTGACGACGATGAATGTCCCCCGGCCGGTGTGTCCGATCAGCATCCCGACCGGAATGGCGATGAGCGCCGAGAAGAACAGCGCGAGCACCGTGTACTCGAGGTGTTCGACGGTGCGGGCGAGCAGCCCGGCGGGCCCACTCCAGTTGGCCGCGGTGAACAGGTAGGACAGCGCCTCCTGCAAAAACCCCATCGGACCCGTCACGACGCCGCCTTGAGCCTGCGCCACACCGGCACCCCACGGGTCGCGCGCGTCCACGGAGTGAGCGCCTTACCGATCAGCATGATCAGGGTGTCGATGACGATCGCGAGCACGAAGATCGCGATGATGCCCGCGATGATCTGATCGCTCTTGTTCGCCTGGTAACCCTCGGTGAACCAGGTGCCCAGCCCGCCGATGCCGATCACCGATCCGACCGCGACCATCGAGATGTTAGTGACGGCGACCACGCGCAAGCTGGCGATCAGCACCGGAACCGCCAGGGGCAGTTCGACTTTCATCATCCGCGTCAGGGGCCGGTATCCGACCGCCGTCGCGGCGTCGCGCACCGTCGGCGACACCGCGTCCAGCGCCTCCGGCACCGCCCGCACCAGCAGGGCCACGGTGTAGAGCGTCAGCGCCACGATCACGTTCGCCTCGTCGAGGATGCGCGTGGGGATGATCAGCGGCAGGACCACGAACAGCGCCAGCGACGGGATGGTGAAGACGATGCTGGCGGTGATCGTGGTCAGGCGCCGCGCCGTGGTGGTGCGCTGGATCGCGGCGCCCACCGGTACGGCGATGATCAGGCCGAGCACGATCGGAATCAGCGACAGGCGCAGATGGATCACCGTCAGCGCCCACAGATCGTCGAGGTGTGTGAGCAGATAGCGCATCCGCTAGCCCAACTCCGGGACCCGGCGTTGCCTGTCGAGTTCGGCCAGCACGTCGTCGGCCTTCACCCCGCCGATCACCCGGCCGTCGTCGTCGACGGCGACCCCCATCCCGCTCGGCGAGGACAGCGCGGCGTCGAGCGCGTTGCGCAGCGTCCCGTCCGGCCGGAACAGTGAACCGCCGGCGATCGTACTGTCGTAGAGCGACTTTCCGGTGCGGCGCAGGGCCACCCCGGCGGCGTTGATCCAGGCGAACGGTTTCCGGTCGTCGTTGGTGACCAGCCTCCAATCACCGGGCCTCAACTCCAGCGCTTCGACATCGCGTTCGTCGACGTGGCCGATGTCGTGCAGCGGCAGGCCCGACGCGTGGAAGAACTGCAGGCCGCGGTATCCACGATCGGCGCCGACGAACGCGGCCACCTCCTCGTTGGCCGGATTGGACAGGACGAACGACGGCTCGCCGTACTGCTGCAGCACCCCGCCGCGGCCGAACACCGCCACGCGGTCGCCGAGCTTGACCGCCTCGTCGATGTCGTGGGTGACGAAGACGATGGTCTTGTGCAGTTCGCTTTGCAGACGGGCGATCTCGGCCTGCAGCTCCTCTCGCACGACGGGGTCGACGGCGCTGAACGGTTCGTCCATCAGCATGATCGGCGGGTCGCCGGCCAGCGCGCGCGCCACCCCGACACGCTGTTGTTGACCACCGGACAGTTGCGCCGGATAGCGGTCGGCGAGCTTGACGTCCAGACCCACTCGTTCCATCACCTCGAGCGCGGATCGCCGTGCGCTGCGCCGTGATTCACCCCGCAACACCGGGACGGTGGCGACGTTGTCGACCACCCGTAGGTGTGGCATGAGGCCCGCGCTCTGGATCACATAGCCGATGCCGAGCCTCAGCTTGACCGGGTCCGCCTTGGTGACGTCGCGTCCGTCGACAGTCAGGGTGCCCGAGGTGGGCTCGATCATCCGGTTGATCATCCGCATGGACGTGGTCTTGCCGCAGCCCGACGGGCCGACGAAGACCGTCAACGTTCCCTCGGGCACCTCGAGGGTGAGGTCGGCGACCGCGACGGTGCCGTCCGGGTAACGCTTGGTGACGTTGGAGAACTCGATCACTTCTGCACCGGTTTGTCGAATCCGTTCTCCGCGATCCACTTCTGCGCCGCTTCGTCGGGGTCGATGCCGCGGTTTCCCTCGACCGAGGTGTTGAGCTCGATCAGAGCCTCGGTGGTCAGCTTCGCACTGACCGCGTCGAGCACCGTCTTGAGTTCGGTGGACATCTTCTGCGACGCAACCAGCGGCACGACATTGGCCGCGAGGAACACGTTCTCGGGGTCTTCGAGCACGACGAGATTGTTCTTCTCGATCGCCGGTGACGTACTGAAGATGTTGGCGGCGGTGATCGTCCCGCTGGTGAGCGCCTGCACGGTCGCCGGACCGCCACCGTCGCTGATGGCGACGAAGTTGGCCGGTGCGATGTCGAGCCCATACCGTTCCTTCAGCCCCACCAGACCGGTGATCCGCGTCTGAAACTCCGATGGCCCACCGACTTTCACTTCCGGCGAGTGCTCGGCGAGGTCGCCGATGGTCTTGAGGTTCCACCGCTGCGCGGTCGCCTCGGTCACCGCCAGGGTGTCCTTGTCCTCCGCCGGAGACGGATACAGGATGGACAGATCACCGGGCAGCACCTTGAGCAGTGCAAGCAGGACCGCGTCGGGGGTGGTGGCGGTGGTGTCCTCGTCGAAGTACTGCAGCAGGTTGCCCGTGTACTCACCGATCAGGTCGATCGAGTGGTCCTGCACGGCGGGGATGTAGGTCTCGCGGCTGCCGATCCCGAACTGCCGTCGCACGGTGAAGCCGTTGGCCTCCAGGGTCTGAGCGTAGATCTCGGCGATGATCTTGGACTCCGTGAAGTCCGCGGACCCCACCGCGATCGTCTTGAGGTCACCGGAGATCTCGCCGCCGCCGAGCGGGTTCGAGCTGCCGCAGGCCGTGCTCATCAGGAGCGCGAGAACCATCACCGCCACGGCGAACGGCGGGCGCCGGCGTCGCGGCATCGAGGTCATGATTCCGACAGTATCGGCATCGCCGCAGCTACGCGCGGTTTGTCCGGCCCACGATTCGACCGTCGACGTCAAATGCCGTTTGTCGGGGCCGGGAAGGGGCAAACTTGGACCCATGAGCACCGATCCGTACGGTCCGTCAGCGCAGAACGAACCGGAGCCCTACGGTCCACCCAATCCCGGGCCGCCGGTTCCGCCGACGGACGGCGAGATCGCCGATCGCACCGCACCGTCGGTCAAGAAGGTCCATTTCACCCGCGCGGCCGCGCTCTGGTCGGCAGTGATCGCAGGCTTCCTCATCCTCATCCTGCTGCTGATATTCATCGCGCAGAACACTGAATCGACCGAGTTCGCCTTCCTCGGTTGGAATTGGTTCATGCCGAGGGGTGTGGCGATTCTGTTCGCCGCGGTGTGTGGCGGGCTGATCACGGCGTTGGCGGGGGCGGCACGCATGGTGCAACTGCGTCGCGCCGCCAAGAAGAACTACAAAGCCGCGCTCCGTTAGCGCAACGACTCGAGTCCGGCGTCGATCAACGGAGCGACTGCGTCGTCGACCATCGTGACGAAGTCGGCCGGCGCGCCGCCCACCCTGCCGCGGTAGGCGATGCCGGCCGCGATGATCGCGAGCTTGAAGTACGCGAGGCCCATGTAGAACTCCCAATGGTCCAGCGGCTGACCCGACGCCACCGAATACCGTTGCGCGAGTTGGTCTGCCGGCGGGATCAGCGGTGACGCCCACGCCGCGTCGGCGTGCACCAGGTTGAACATGGGGTGGCGGTACACGCACATCAGGGCGGCATCGCTGACGGGATCGCCCAGGGTCGACATCTCCCAGTCCAGCACCGCGAGCACCTTGCTGCCGTCGGTGGCGTCGAGCATCGTGTTGTCGATGCGGTAGTCGCCGTGCACGATCGCGCTGCGGCTCTGCGCCGGGATCGTCTCTCCGAGCGCGGTGTGCAGCCGCTTGACGTCGTCGTCGCGTTCGTCGTCCTCTCGGCGCACCAGCTCCCACTGCCCACCCCAGCGCTTCACCTGGCGCTCGAGGTATCCGGTGGGCTTGCCGAAGTCGCCGAGACCGACCTCCTCGGGGTCCAGGGCGTGCAGGTCGGCGAGCACCTTGATCAACGCGTCCACACAGGCCTCGATGTCGGACTTGTCGCCGAGGGTCTCGAGTTCGGATGTGTGCCGGATGACCCGCCCTTCGACGTAGTCGACCATCTGGAACGGTGCGCCGAGCACCGAGTCGTCGTTGCGCATGGTCACCGCGCGAGGGACGGGCACGGCGGTGTCCTGCAACGCCGAGATCACCCTGTACTCGCGGGCCATATCGTGTGCCGACGGCGTCAAACCGTGCAGCGGCGGCCTGCGCAGCACCCACTTCGACTGGTCGTCGAACACCAGGAAAGTCAGGTTGGACCGGCCGCCGGAGATCAACTCGGCGCGCAGGTCACCGTTGCGGGCGATGCCCTCCGAACGCAGATGACGGTCGAGGGCGTGGAGGTCGAGCCCTTCGAGTCGGGCGGGCTTGGACGGGTGCGGCTCAGCGGTCATTGGAAGATGTCTACCACTGTTGATTTCTGGGCAGCAGGTCCCATACGTGCTCGGTGGAGTTGATTCCCGCGACGAAGAACGTCTCGCGCGACGACGACCACAACACCCGGGTGATGCCGGCGTAGTCGACCTGCACGCACAGCAGGCGCTCGGTGCCCATGACGTCGTGCACCAGGGCGTTGATGACGCCGCCGTGGCTGAACAGCGCGACGGTGTCCTCCCGGTCGGCGGCCTTGACGATGTCGTCGACCCCGGCCTTGACCCGGGCGATGAACGCCGACTGATCGACGCCGCTGGGCAGCTCACCGTTGGCGAGGCGACGCATGTCCTCCTCGGAGATCTCCTCGACCGGCGTGTAGTGCGAGAGGTCGCGGTCGTACTCGGCGAGCCGGTCGTCGATATCGATCGACAGGCCGAGCGCCTCGGCGACCGGCTCGGCGGTCTGGATCGCCCGCTTCTGCGGACTGCTGACCAACCGTGAGATGGGGAAGCGCGCCAACGCGTCGGGCAGGCGTTTTGCCTGTTCGATGCCTTCCTCGGACAGGCCGGGGTCAGAGCCCTGGCCCGGCTCGCTGCGAAGCGGCAACGCATGTCGAATGATGAGCAACTGCACCGTGCCACCATATGGCCATGAGTGCCGACAAGGATTTCGCGACCGAGCTCTTCGACCTCTCCGACCGCGTCGTGCTGGTCACCGGCGGAAGCCGGGGACTTGGCAAGGAGATGGCTTTCGCCGCTGCGCGGTGCGGCGCGGACGTGGTGATCGCCAGCCGCAAGTACGACTCGTGTGTGGCGACGGCCGAAGAGATCGCCTCGGCGACCGGCCGCGCCGCGCTGCCCTACCAGGCGCACGTCGGGCGCTGGGATGAGCTCGACGGATTGGTCGACGCGGCCTACGCACGGTTCGGCAAGGTCGATGTGCTCGTCAACAACGCGGGGATGTCGCCGCTCTACGAGTCGCTTCCCTCGGTTACGGAGAAGCTGTTCGACTCGGTGATCAATTTGAACCTGAAGGGCCCGTTCCGGTTGTCGACGCTGGTCGGTGAGCGCATGGTCGCCGATGGCGGCGGCTCGATCATCAACGTGAGTTCGAGCGGTTCGCGCCGGCCCCGCCCCGAGCAGCTCCCCTACTCGGCGGCCAAGGCGGGGCTCAATGCGCTGACCGAGGGACTGGCGCTGGCGTACGGCCCGACGGTGCGAGTAAACACGCTGATGCCGGGTCCGTTCCTCACCGACATCAGCAAGGCCTGGGATATCCCCGCTACTCAGAAGGGCGCGCAGCATTTCGCGTTGCAGCGGCTGGGTGAGCCACCCGAGATCGTCGGTGCCGCCCTGTATCTGATGTCGGACGCGTCGAGCTACACGTCGGGTTCGATCATCCGCGTCGACGGCGGCATGCCTTGACCGTCTTCCGCCGAACGTGGGTTACCCGCACGCCCTGACGCCGGCAAGCGTGCATCGACCCCACACTCGGCAGGGATGCGGTTAGGGCGTGACAATGTTGAAGCTCGGGTCGGGGCGGTCCAGCACGCCGATCAGCGACTGCAGGGCGCCGGTGTCGCCGGAGATGTCCAAGCCTGGTGAGCTGTCGTCGCCGGCCGCGAGCGCCAGCAGCCGCACCTTGGTGGCCACTTTGACGGTGGCGTGGGCCGATTGGTCGGCGGCCACCTTGCGGTGCACCAGCACGCCGTTGCGCAGCGTCAAGCGGTAATTGGTGTCGGTGTCGAGGAAGGTGACGTCGACGGCGATGTCGAGATCCCATGCCCGCGGGCCGTTCACACTGATCGCGAGCGCATCGAAGATCTGCTCGGGGGTCAGTTGCGCGACCATCGACGTCGACGCCGTCTGGGTCGGGGTGCCGAAGTTGCCGTCACGAAGTTCGGTCGCTCCGGAGAGAAAGAAGTTGCGCCACACCGCGTTCTCCGCCCCGTAGGCCAACTGTTCGAGTGTGTCGGCGTAGAGTTCGCGAGCGGCGCCGTGATGCTCGTCGGTGAACATCGCATGGTCTAAGAGCGTTGCTGCCCAACGGTAGTCGCCCTGCTCGAAGGCCTTGCGCGCGACGTCGACCACGCTGTCCAGGCCACCCATCGCCTCGACGTAGCGAGGGCCTGCGGCTTCCGGCGGATGCGCCCACAACCGTCCCGGGTTGCCGTCGAACCAGCCCATGTAGCGCTGATAGACCGCCTTGACGTTGTGGCTGACCGAGCCGTAGTAGCCGTGTGCGTGCCACGCGTTCTGCAACGCAGGCGGCAGCGCGAAGTCCTCGGCGATCTCGATGCCGGTGAACCCCTGGTTGAGTTGGCGCAGCGTCTGGTCGTGCAAGTACGCGTACAGATCCCGTTGCAGCGACAGATATTCGACGATGTTGTCCCGGCCCCAGGTCGGCCAGTGATGTGACGCGAACACGACGTCGGTGCGGTCGGTGAACGCGTCGATTGCCTCGGTCAGGTAGCCGGCCCATCCGTGCGGGTCACGCACCAGCGCGCCGCGCAGTGTCAGCAAGTTGTGCAGGTTGTGGGTGGCGTTCTCGGCCATGCACAGCGCGCGGAACTTCGGGAAGTAGAAGTGCATCTCGGCGGGCGCCTCGGTCCCCGGCGCCATCTGGAACTCGATCTCGACGCCGTCGACGGTGTGGGTCTCGCCGGTCTGACGGATGTCGACCGTCGGAACGATCAGCGCCACTTCACCCGTCGACGTCACCTGTCCCAGCCCGCATCCCACCTGCCCCTGCGGTCCACGCGCCAGCAGTGCGCCGTACATGTAGCTGGCTCTACGGCTCATCGCGGTGCCCGCGTACACGTTCTCCTGCACGGCGTGCTCGGTGAAGTGCTCGGGCGCGATGATCGCGACGCGGCCCGCATCCACGTCGGCCTGAGAGGTGACGCCCAGGACGCCGCCGAAATGGTCGACGTGGCTGTGGGTATAGATAACCGCCGTGACGGCTCGATCCCCGCGGTGTTCGCGGTAGAGCGCCAGCGCCGCCGCGGCGGTCTCCGTGGAGATCAACGGGTCGATGACGATCACACCGGTGTCGCCCTCGACGAAGGTGATGTTGGACAGGTCGAATCCGCGCACCTGGTAGATGCCCTCGACCACTTCGTAGAGGCCCTGTTTGGCGCATAACCGGCTCTGCCGCCACAAGCTGGGATGCACCGACGGCGGCGCGTCCGCATCGAGGAACGAGTACGTGTCGTTGTCCCAGACCACCCGGCCGTCGGCCGCCTTGATCACACAGGAATCCAAAGCCGCGATGAACCCGCGGTTGGCGTTGTCGAAGTCCGCGGTGTCATCGAATGGCAGGGCCGTGAGGTGCTCGCGGTGTGCGGACTCGATGACGCCGGTGGGGGGTTTCTGCTGCATGGCGACACGATATTCATCCCCACGTCGGCGCGGGGCTGGTTCACTGACCCCATGCAAGTACGCCGAGTGGTGACCGGTCACGATTCGTCCGGAAAGTCCGTCTTTGTCAGCGACGACAGCGTCGCACCGATTCAGACGGAGTTGATGCCGGGCTTCGAGAACCATCTGCTGTGGGGTAGCGACCAGACGTGCCGCTTCCCCGACGACGGTTCGATGCCCCAGTGGCACAACTACTTTCCGCCTGTCGGTGGTTTTCGGTTCGCGATGCTGACGCTGCCGCCGTCGCACGGCGCCCAGGCTCCGGAGGCCCTCGACATCGACGAGGCGATGGCCGAGATGGAGGACAAGCTGCCGGGAATGCTCGGCTACATGGACTACACGGACCCGGGCATGCACACCACGGACACCGTCGACTTCGAGGTGGTGCTCGAGGGCACCGTCGTGCTCGAACTCGACGACGGTGCCGAAGTAACCCTGCAAGCGGGCGATACCGTCGTGCAGAACGGGACGCGGCACCGCTGGAAAAACCCCGGCGACACACCGGCCCGGATGGCCGTGTTCATCTGCGGCGCCGAGCACGCGAACGTCCCACCGAAGTAGCTTCCCGTCAGCCCTGGTGCTCGGCCAACCACCGATCGGCCCGGCGTTTCGAAGCGCGCGAGAGCCACGCGTCCTGGACTAGTTCGGTCAGTTCGACCTTCCCGATCTCCCGTAACCTGCTGGCGCGCACCAGAACCGAGGGATGGCCCTCGAAGCGGTCGGTGGTGAAGAACGGCGAGTCGGGATCTTGGACGAGCGCCAGCTTGTCCATCTCCGATTCCACCCAGATCATGATCACGTCGGCGTAGCGTTCGCCGGTCTCCGGATCCTCGGCGTCGGGCTGAGGAGTGCGGAAGAACACGAACGACTTGCCGCCAACCTGGTAGATCGGGTTGCCCTTGGGGCCCTCGATGCGCTTGACGTGCGGCATCGAAGCGGCGATCGCATGGACGTCGGCGACCCGCGCCGGCCGGTCACGCACGGCGTTCCAAGGCGTGCAGGATGACGTTGGTGAGCGAGCCGTTGCGCACGGTGGCCGTCATGTACGTGCAATGGGGCTGGCGCCGCCGGTCGGTCGGCGAACCCGGGTTCAGCAGTCGCAGACCGGTTTTCGTCGTCGTATCCCACGGGATGTGACTGTGGCCGAATATCAGCACGTCGGTGTCCGGGTAGGCCTTGGCCATGCGCGCCTCGCGGCCGGTAGCCGCACCGGTCTCGTGGACGACGGTGAAGCGCAGGCCGCCGAGTGTGACATCGGCTCGTTCGGGCAGTCGGCGGCGCAGTTCGGCGCCGTCGTTGTTGCCCCAGCACGCGACGAGCCGCTTGGCCCGGGCCTCGAGCGCATCCAGCAACGACGGCTCCACCCAGTCGCCTGCATGCACGACGACGTCTGCCTTCGTCACTTCGTCCCACACCCGCGTGGGCAGGTCCTTGGCGCGCTTGGGAACGTGAGTATCGGCGATCAACAACAGCCGCATGGCTGCCAATCTAGTGGCGGCCGACAACGCCGCCGAAACTGAGGCTGTGCGCGATATCCGGCCTGAAGCTCGAACACAGCTTCAGAGTCGGCGGCAGAGAAAAAGCGCGCCCGAAGGGATTCGAACCCCTAACCTTCTGATCCGTAGTCAGATGCTCTATCCGTTGAGCTACGGGCGCATGGTCTTTCTTCAGTGTTCAGTTGTGCGGCTGACGGGTCAGCCGTGGCGGAGGCGAGAGGATTTGAACCTCCGGTCGCCTTTGAGGGCGACAACTCATTAGCAGTGAGCCCCATTCGGCCGCTCTGGCACGCCTCCCGACGATTACCGCCGATCCGACAGCGTACACATGGGCTACCGCGCGAGGCAAAGCGCATTCGGCCGACCCATAAACTGGTGCAGTGACCGTCCGGCTGCGTCCCGAACTGGCTGATCTGCCCGCCTACACCCCCGGCAGGACCGTTCCCGGCGCAATCAAGATCGCCAGCAACGAGACCGTGGATCCGCCGCTTCCGAGCGTGCGGGCCGCGATCTCGGACGCCGTCGGCAACATCAACCGCTACCCGGACAACGGCTACGTCGAGCTCCGCGAGCGACTCGCCAAACACGTCAACTTCGCCCCCGAGCACATCTCGGTGGGCTGCGGGTCGGTCAGCCTGTGTCAGCAGTTGATCCAGATCACCTCGACCGTCGGCGACGAGGTGCTGTTCGGTTGGCGCAGCTTCGAGATCTACCCGCTGCAGGTGCGAACGGCGGGGGCCACACCCGTGCCGGTGCCGCTGACCGACCACACGCACGACCTCGACGCCATGCTGGCCGCGATCACCGACCGCACCCGGCTGATCTTCGTGTGCAATCCGAACAACCCGACGGGCACCGTCGTGGCGCCCGACGCGCTCGCCCGCTTCGTCGCCGCGGTCCCGCCGCACATCGCGATCGCACTGGACGAGGCCTACGTCGAGTACATCCGCGAGCCGATGGTGCCCGACAGCCTGGGTCTGGTTCGTGCCCATCCCAACCTCGTTGTGTTACGAACGTTTTCGAAGGCCTACGGCCTGGCGGGTCTGCGGGTCGGTTACGCCGTGGGCGACCCGGACCTCATCACCGCGATCGGGAAGGTGTACGTGCCGTTCACCGCGACCAGCGTCTCGCAGGCCGCCGCGATCGCATCCCTCGACGCCGCCGACGAACTGCTCGAGCGCACCGACACCGTCGTCGCCGAACGCGCCCGGGTCACCGCGGAACTGCGCGCAGCCGGCTACACCGTGCCCGACTCGCAGGCCAACTTCGTCTGGCTCCCCTTGCCCGGGCAGGCCCAGCAGTTCGCCGAGGCATCGGCGGACAACCGCATCATCGTGCGGCCCTACGGCGACGACGGAGTACGCGTCACCGTCGCCGCGACCCACGAGAACGACGCGTTCCTCGATTTCGCCCGACAATGGATTGGACAGTCATGAGCGACGCCCGCGAGATCTTCACCGAGCTCAAGGAGCGCACCGGCACCATCTCCGACGCCGAACTCGACGAGTTCTGGGCGACGCTTACGCCCGCCACCATCGACTTCATGATCGGCGAGTGGAAGGGCGGCGAATTCCACACCGGCCACAAGGCCAACGGGTTCATGGAGCGGCTCAACTGGTTCGGCAAGACCTTCCACTCTGCCACCGACGCCAAGCCTCTGGTGTGCCTGGACGCCGGCGGCAACAAGTTCTCCAACACCGAGGCGATGAAGGGTGAGGCCAGCCTGTGGATGGAGGAGTTTCGCGACGAGGTGACGGCCTCGATGGTCTACGACGGCGCACCCGTGCACGATCACTTCAAGGTCGTCGACGAGAACGCCGTCGTCGGCATCATGAACGGCAAGGGCGCGCTCGACACCAGCTCCGGTACACCCCGGCACCTGTACTTCTACCTCGAGCGGCTGTAGCGCTCGCGAGATGAACACCAGGGTCGTACGGGGCAGCGGATCTACAGCCCTGGTGTACGTCTCGCGAAACGGCTAGGGCTGCCGACCGGTATAGGCAAGCAACCGGGTCAGCGCCCCGGCGTCGGCGGGCACGTCGATCGGATCGTCGAAACCGGCGTTGACCCGACCCTCCGGCGTGATGATCTTGCGGGCCAGCCCCAGCACGTAATCTGACAACGACTCGGGGGCGTTGACGTCGCGCCCGATCGCTGCCGAGTAATCCCACGCGTGCACCAGAAACTCGATCGACAGCACGCCGACCATCATCCGGGCCGGCACGTCGTTCCCGCCGAAGTCCACGGTGCCGTCCAGCCCCCGCCGCCGCCAGGCGTCCAGCGCTGACCGCGCCGAGAACACCACCTGCTGCTCGATCGGCGCGTCGCGGTCGCGCTCAGTGAACTGCGCGCCCGCCATCGCGCCGAGCATGGTGATCGAATTCAGCAGGTGGTCAGTCAACGCTGCGACGTCGAACTCTCGGCACGGCGTCTGCTTGTGCAGATCGTCGGCGGCGATGCCGTGCAGCACGTGCTGCAACACGGCGAACGACTTCTCCGCGCTGCGCAGTTCGTCGGTCGGCGGCGAATCGGGTCCGGCACGCAAGTCGTCGGGCATGACGCCACGCTACGTCGCCGATGGGCATATCGTTGCCGTGATGAAAACGCACGTGCGAGTGGCGGCAGTGGCGCTGGTTCTCGTCGGGGTCGCGACGGGATGCCAGCGCACCACGGAGGGCTCCGTCGCGATGACCACCGAGCCGGGGCCGCCGTTGACCTCCCCGGCGAGGCCGACGTCGCCGTCGATTCCTGGGCTGCCCGATATCGGGCTTCCCGACATTCCCCTGCCCACGCGTAACACCGACGTCCCGGTCGTCCCCGCGCCGCCGAACGCCTTGTCCATGCAGTGCTCGGAGTACAACGGGCTCGACGAGGCGACCCAGGTCGCGGTGATCCGCGAGATCCTCAACCAGGAGGGCAACCCGCTCGGTCCCGACGGGGAGGGCATCGGTCAGATGCTGGTCGACGCCGCCTGCCAGTTCCTGCCCAGCGCCACCGTGAACGAGGTGCTCCTGGGCAAGCCGCCGCCGTGACGAACTAGCGTGTTGCCCCATGGGCGAGACCTACGAATCCGTCACCGTTGACATCTCCGATCACGTCGCGCGGGTGACGCTGATCGGGCCAGGCAAGGGCAACGCCATGGGCCCGGCGTTCTGGGCCGAGTTGCCCGAGGTGTTCGGGACGCTCGACGCCGATCCGGAGGTGCGCGCGATCGTGCTGACCGGCTCGGGCCGCAACTTCAGCTACGGGCTCGACCTGGCCGCGATGGGCGCCACCATGCCCGGCCGCGATGCCGGCGCCAAGGGCCGCCTCGGATTCCACACCACGCTGACGAAGATGCAGGGCGCGATCAACGCGGTCGCCGACTGCCGCACCCCCACCATCGCCTCGGTGCACGGCTGGTGCATCGGCGGCGGCGTGGACCTGATCAGCGCCGTGGACATCCGCTACGCCAGTGCCGACGCGAAGTTCTCCGTCCGCGAGGTGAAGCTGGCGATCGTCGCCGACGTGGGTTCGCTGGCGCGGCTCCCGCTGATCCTGTCCGACGGGCACCTTCGCGAACTGACGCTGACGGGCAAGGACATCGACGCCGCCCGCGCCGAGAAGATCGGTCTGGTCAACGACGTCTACGACGACGCCGACGCCTCGCTTGCGGGGGCGCACGCCACGGCCGCCGAGATCGCCGCCAACCCGCCGCTGACGGTGTACGGCATCAAGGATGTGCTCGATCAGCAGCGCATCGCCCGGGTGTCGGAGAGCTTGCGCTATGTGGCCGCGTGGAATTCGGCATTCCTGCCATCGAAGGATCTGGGCGAGGCGGTGACCGCGATGTTCGAGAAGCGCCCGCCGAAGTTCACCGGCGAATAGCGTTGACTCCCAGCACATTCCCACCGCGTTCCCGGCTCGCTTTCAGGAATCGGTAGTACCGAATCCCTTCTAGCGCAATCGATTTCAGCGATATCGCTGTGCGATGCGTCACCTTGGGCACCATTCCTGGCTGCAGCGGCGTTCTGCACGACATGACAGATACAACAGATTTCGCGTCGCTCGATCGCAGCGCGATCCAACGAATCAGTGCACCCCGAATCGAGGGCACCGCGGTGGCGTTCACCTCAAATCGCTACGAACAAAGTGACGTCGCTTCGATGCTCACCGGCATCGGCGGCCCGGAGTTCCTCCGGTTCGCGCAGAGCAGTGGTGTGCAGAGCCGCAGTCTCTCGCTTCCGCTATCTCGCTACCCGAAGTTGTCGGGCTTCACCGAGGCGAACAACGCCTACATCGAGGTGGCCGTCGACCTCGGGGAGCGGGCCGTGCGGTCCGCGCTCGAGGCGGCACACGTCACGCCGGATGAAGTCGACGCCATCGTGTTCGTATCGAGCACCGGCGTCGCCGTGCCCACCGTCGACGCTCGGGTGGCATCCCGGATCGGGTTGCGACCAGACGTCAAGCGGATACCGTTGTTCGGATTGGGTTGTGTCGCAGGCGCAGCCGGCATGTCACGCGTGCACGACTACCTGCGGGGCTTTCCCTCCGACGTCGCGGTCCTGCTGTCCGTCGAACTGTGCTCACTGACGTTGCAACGCGACGACACGTCGATCCCCGCCCTGATCGGTGCCTGCCTGTTCGGCGACGGCGCGGCGGCGGTCGTGGTCTCGGGCGCCGACCGCATTCCACCGACGATCGCGCACGCGCCCGCGCTGCTCGCGACCAGGAGCCGGCTGTTTCCGGACACGGTCGACGTCATGGGGTGGAACGTCACCTCAAATGGCTTCGGGCTGGTGATGTCTCGCGAAGTCCCGCACATGGCCGCGAACTACCTCGACGAGGAGGTCACCCGGTTCCTCGGTGACCACGGCCTCACGGTGGGCGACATCGCCGCGTGGGTCTGCCATCCCGGCGGTCCCAAGGTGCTGGATGCGATCGACAACGCGATCGGCCTGCCGCCGGAGGCCAACACCCACAGCCGAAACTCGATGCGGGAGAACGGGAACTTCTCGTCGGCGTCGGTGCTTGATGTGCTGCACCGCACGCTCGCCTCGCCACCTGCCCCAGGATCGTTCGGTGTGTTGCTGGCGATGGGTCCGGGCTTCAGCTTCGAGCTGCTCCTGCTGAAGTGGTGAGGAATCGACATGGCGTACTACCTGTTCATCCTCGCGATCGGACTGGAACGACTGGTCGAGTTGGTGGTGTCATGGCGCAACACGCGGTGGTCTCTTGCCAACGGCGGCAGGGAATTCGGCCAAGGCCACTATCCGGTGATGGTCGGCATGCACACGCTGCTGCTCGCGTCGTGTATCGCCGAGGTGGCGGTCCTGCACAGACCGTTCATCCCCCTGCTCGGATGGCCGATGGTGGCCATCGTCTGCGCGAGCACAGCGCTGCGGTGGTGGTGCGTCGCGGTGTTGGGCAGACGGTGGAACCCCCGGCTCATCGTGATCCCGGGAGCGCCGCTCGTGCACCGCGGCCCGTATCGGTGGCTGCACCACCCGAACTACACCGCAGTGGTGGTCGAGGTCGCGGCCCTGCCGCTGGTCCACTCGGCGTGGCTGACCGCGGTCGTTTTCACCGCCGCCAACGCCCTGGTGCTCAACGTCCGCATCCGGGCCGAGAACGCCGCGCTGGGGTACGGGTGAGCCGGGGCCGAGGAGTCAGACCCGAGGAACGGGCGTCCACCCAAGTTCGGCCTTGGCCTTGGCGTTCGACAGCGGAAGCCAGATGTCGCCGAACGCGGTGACGCCGTAGGGCGCGGCGAGTCTGACCGCCGCTCGCGGGATGCGCAGCTGTCGAGGCCGCCCGAGCTTCTCGCCGAGCTCCCGGATGTAGCCGTTGAACGACTGCGGTCGGTCGTCGACGATGTTGTAGATCTCGCCGCCCCGTCCACGGTCGAGTGCGGCCGCCGTAGCACTCACGACGTCGTCGATGTGGATCCAGGACACGATGCCGCTACCACCCATGTCCAGCGCCACGCGGAATCGCGCCATCCGCGCGAACAACTCGTCGTGCGGCACGCCCGGGCCGTAGAAAGCGCCGTAGCGCAACACGATTCCCTCGGTGTCACTGTGTCCACCGGACGCCAGGACCTTCTGCTCCATCCCGCGCAGCGCGGCCAGCATCGCCTCTCCGCCACGCGGGGCCGGTCCGGGGTAGGGATCGCTCTCGTCCAGCAACGCCGGACCGGTGGTCGGATAACCGTAGGCGTACATCACGGATTCGGCGACGACGCGTCGGACGCCGGCACGTTGCGCCGCGGCCAGCAGGTTCGGTGCACCGGTACCCCACAGTCTTCTCGCGGGCTCAAAGTCGCTGACCCGCATCGGTCCCCGCTTCGGCAGCGTGGTCAGCAGCGAAACCACCACCTCCGGACCGAAGTCGGCGACCGCCTTGTCGATATCGTCGCCGTCGAACACGTCGGCGACGACGGGCCTGGCGCCCGCAGCCGTGATCGCGCCCGCCTTGTTCGGTGACCGCGTCAGCCCGACGACCTCGTGGCCGCAGGTGACGAGTTCACGCAGCAGCGGGACACCAGGCACACTCGTCGCGCCGGCAACCAGGACTCGCATCACGGCCTCCTATCGGCGATGACGCTGGCGCGCAATGCGATCGCCAGGATCACGGTGGTGAACACCAGACCGCCGGCCTCCAGCCACCCGATCCAGTCACCCGCTCCGTGGTGCGGGTCGATGATGTGGCTGAGCGAGTGCAGCGCCCAGTGCAGCGTCGCGAATGCCAGTGCGGGAGTGCGCCACCGCGGCCACCGGACCGCGGCGAGCAGCATGAGCCCCTGCGGGATCTCGAAGGTGGCGTTGTCGAAGATGTAGTGGTCATTGCGCGTGCCGAAGTTGCCGAGCGTGTCGAAGAACGCGCCAGGGGCGAACATCATGAACAGCCCCACGGACAAGGCGTAGAGCCCGAACACGATGAGCGTCACCTCGACGAACCCCGCCCTTGTGCGCGTCGGTGTCGATGTCATACGGTCACGCTAGTTCGCCACTGGCCTCAAGATAGGCACCACTTTGACAGCGAAATCGGGTACCACTTCGGGTCCGGAGCTGCTGCTGGAACTCGACCGCGACGCCACCGATCCGTTACACCGCCAACTGGCTGACGGACTGCGGACGGCCATCCGAACGGGCCGCCTCACGCCGGGCACCCGCCTGCCGTCCAGTCGCCTGCTCGCCACCGACCTGGGAGTGTCCCGTCGGCTCGTGGTCGATGCCTACAGTCAACTCGTCGCCGAAGGGTTCCTGCACAGCAGGCACGGGTCGGGCACCGTGGTCGCCACGGTCGACACCGTCGACCGGCCCTCCCGCGGTGAGCCCGGGCCGACGGCACGCTACGACATCGACTTCCTGCCGGGGTCGCCGGATCTGCACAGCTTTCCTCGCGACGCCTGGCTGCGGGCGCTGAAGCAGGGCCTGGCCGAGATCGGCGCGGATGCATTCGGTTACGTGGCGCCTCAGGGGCTGTTCACCACGCGCGTTGCGGTGGCCGACTATTTGCGACGCGTCCGCGGTGTGCTCGCCGAACCGCAACACATTGTGCTGTGCTCCGGAGCGACACAGGCCATCGCGCTGCTCGCCCGGTCATTGCCGACATCCTCACTGGCCATGGAGGACCCGGGATTCTGGCTGCACCGAATGGTGCTGCGTAACAACGGTATTGAACCGGTTCCTGTTCCGGTCGACGAAGATGGGCTCGATGTCGGCGCGCTGGCGGCCAGCGGTGCCGACGCAGTCCTGACCACCCCCGCGCACCAGTCCCCGACCGGGGTCGCGCTGTCGGCCCCGCGGCGCACTGAGCTGATGGAGTGGGTCCGAGCCGGACATCTGGTGATCGAGGACGACTACGACGCCGAATACCGCTACGACCGGGCACCCGTCGGCGCGTTGCAGGGAATCGCGCCCGACCGCGTCATCTACGTCGGCTCGACCAGCAAGACCCTGGCGCCCGGCCTCCGCATCGGCTGGATGGTGCTGCCCGCACATCTCGTCGGCGCGGTCAAAGTGGCCAAAGGTCTTGCGGACACCGGGAGTTCGGTGATGGACCAGTTGGCGTTCGCGCAGCTGCTGAGATCAGGCGGATACGACAGGCATCTGCGCCAGATGCGGCGCCGGTACCTGATCCGCCGCAATGCCCTGCTGGGGGCACTCGGCCGGCACCTGCCGCAAGCAACCGTCCTCGGCGCCGCGGCTGGCGTCCACCTGACGGTGCGCTTCCCCGACGGGTTCCCGATCGACGGCCTCGTACGGCTGGCCGCCGAACAACGTGTGCGGGTCGAACCGCTCGCACCGTGCTACGCCAACCCCGCCTCGGCGCCGCCTGGCCTGCTCCTCGGCTACGCCAATCTCACTGAGTCCCAGATCGATTTGGGCGTGCGAGTGTTGGCCGGCGCTATGCCCTAAGCTCCGCCGCCGCCACAACCTCCACCGCCACAGCCGCCGCCACCGCAACCTCCGCCGTCCCAGCCGCCACCGGAGTCGGTGTAGCCGAGACCGGCTGCCGCCGCAGTTCCCGCCGCCCAACGCTTTCGACGCCGTTGCGCCTTTGTCATCCGCCTGTTGCGCAGACTGTGGAGATCCCCCATCTCCCTGCGGTATCGGTCCCCCGCCGACTCAGCGCGGCGCTGGCCGACGCGACTAGCTACGAGCAAGATCACCGCCGCGCCAACGAGGATCACCGCCACCAACGAGACGGTGATCACTACCACCGCTGTACTCATAGAGGGATGCTACGCCGCGCCCGGTCCCCGAGATGCTCTCGATTTGGTGTGGATTCGGTGAGGAACACCATCCGCCAGAGTGGCGGCCCGGCCACCGCTTATGTTCAACGGCCCACGCCGCGCCTACAGTGATTCTGTGCTGCGGTCACGCAGGAGTGACTCCGATCGGCTATATGCCGCCGTCGCCCGGCTCGAGTTGCCCGAGGCGGTGTTCAAGACGTGCCCGTGGCAACCGCGTGAGCTCATAGCGGTCGGTCTGCGGCAGTGGCTGCGATGTTGCGCGCCTGCGCTACGTGACGACCAGGTGATCGGGATGCCCTCCCGCGCCGTCGACGAGGCATGGCACGGTCTGATCCTCTGCACCGCAAGGTATTCGACGTTCTGCACGGATGCATACGGCCGATTTCTACACCACCACCCCGACGGTGGTGCGCCCCCGAATGCTCTTGTCGACCCGCCGGGCGAACAGCTCCGCAGAACCGTCGTCGCGTGGTCGATGGTGGCGATGCCGGGCGAGAAGTGCGTCCTGTGGGATCTCGACGAGCGTGTCGGGGTGGACAAGCCATGGGGCGTCGATGCCGCCCTGGTCAGCACGGTCGAGTCGGCAGTGACCAATCGAAGCTGAGGTGAGACCAGCGGTGGCGGAGGGATTTGAACCCCCGGACGGTGTTAGCCGTCTCTCGCTTTCAAGGCGAGTGCATTAGGCCGCTCTGCCACGCCACCGCCGACAAGAGTACGGGGCGGCTCACACCGTCGCGACGGCGAATCCCCTCAGACGCGGCCGAGCTTGGCGTTCATCGACCCGTTCTTGAGCCCGACGCTGATCCGCCTGCAGTTCTCACCGATCGCCGCGACCTGGGGCCGCGACAGCCGGTCGAGAAAGTGCGCCCGCACGCTCTCGCCGTAGGTGACCATCGCGTCGCGTACCGCGGTCCGCCCCTCGTCGGTGATGCTGGCGAGCACGCCACGGCCGTCGTCGGGACTGGCTCCCCGGCGAACCAGGCCCTGCATCTCCAGGCGGCGGATCTGCCGGGTGACCCGGCTCGGCAACGACATCAAGCCCTCGGCGAGATCGCCCATGCGGGCCGATCCCGTCGGTGACTTGTCCAGGATGTCGAGCAGTCTGACGTCGTTGAGCGTCAGATGATGCTTATCCACCAGCGACCGATTCAAGGTCGCATACAGCCGGAGCGCGGCATCCAAAAAATTTTGCCAGGACCGCTGCTCCGCGATGTCCAGCCCCGGCATATCCCCCGCGGTACGACCCGCAATAATCCCCTCCATGCGGCCATAGTAAACGGCCATCACATTGCTGGCGACTAATTCGTGAGACTGTCGACGCAGGCTAGTAGCGTTATCGGGATGCATGCAATCGTCGCCGGCCCGGAGGGCCGATTGACCTGGCAAGAGGTTCCCGACATCACGCCGGACGAGGGCGAAATTCTGATCAAGGTCGCCTCTGCCGGCATCAATCGGGCCGACCTTTTGCAGGCCGTGGGCAAATACCCGCCGCCGCCGGGCGCCAGCGAAACCCTCGGCCTCGAAGTCTCGGGAACGGTCGCGGCGGTCGGCGAGAAGGCCTCCGATTGGACGGCCGGACAACAGGTCTGCGCGTTGCTGGCGGGCGGGGGCTACGCCGAGTATGTGGCTGTGCCGGCCGGGCAGGTGATGGCGGTTCCGGAGTCTGTGCCGCTGCACGAAGCTGCCGGTTTACCCGAGGTGGCCTGCACCGTGTGGTCGAACCTGGTGATGACCGCGGGCTTGACGGCGGGCCAGCTCGTCCTCATACACGGGGGTGCCAGCGGCATCGGCACCCACGCGATCCAGGTGGCCCGCGCGCTCGGCTGCCGCGTGGCGGTAACCGCCGGGTCCGCCCACAAGCTGGACCTGTGCGCCGAGCTCGGGGCCGAGGTGACGATCAACTACCGCGACGAGGACTTCGTCGAACGCGTCAGGGCCGAGGGCGGCGCCGACGTGATCCTCGACATCATGGGCGCGGCCTACCTCGACCGCAACATCGATGCGCTCGCCAACGACGGTCGGGTGGTGATCATCGGGATGCAGGGCGGTGTGAAGGCCGAACTCAACATCGGCAAGCTGCTCGGCAAGCGCGCGGGCGTCATCGCCACCGCTCTTCGCGCGCGCCCGGTGAGCGGCAAGGGGAGCAAGAGCGACGTCGTCGCCGCGGTGGTGGCCAACGTGTGGCCGATGATCGAACGCGGTGAGGTGGGCCCGATCATCGGTGCGGAGTACCCGGTGCAGGAAGCCGGGGCGGCGCACGAGCTTCTGCAGTCGGGCGAGGTATCGGGGAAAGTGCTTCTGCGCGTAGCGGATTAGCGCGGCCGTCAGCCCAGCGAAGCGAGCGCGCGCACCAGCTGATCGACCTCGGCGGTGGTCGTGTAGTGCGCCAGTCCGACCGTCACCGCGCCGCCGATGTCGTTGACGCCGATGACGTCCAGCACGCGCGAACTCGCATTCGATATCGCCAGGATGCCGTTGTCGGCCAGGCGCTGAACCACCCGCTCGGCGGGCACGCCGTTGACCGCGAAACTGAGCACGGGGATTCGCGATTCGGGCGCACCGATGACCATCACCGTCGACAGCGATCGCAGCGAGATCAGCAGATAGTCGAAAAGCCGGCTCATATAGGCGTTCGCGGAGTGCATCGAGATCGCGAGGCGTTCGCGGCGCGTACCGCGCGCGTTCTCGTCCAGGGACGCAAGGTACTCGATGCTGGCCACCACTCCGGCCAGCAGACCGAACTGGTGCGCGCCGACTTCGAGCCGCGCCGCTCCGCTTGCGTCCGGATCCAGCGATACCGAACCGAAGGAGTCGATGAGCGAGGGATCGCGAAAGACCAGGGCTCCGATGGGCGGACCGCCCCACGCCAATGCGTTGACCGCCACCACGTCCGCGTCGATCTCGTCGATGTCGATCAACTGGTAGGGCGCGGCCGCGGAGTGGTCGACGACCACCAGTGCGCCCTGATCGTGTGCCAGTTTCGTCACCGCGCGCAGGTCGGTCACGGTACCCAAAGTCGAAGAGGCAGAAGTGATTGCGACCAAGCGGGTCGGCTTGGTGACCAGGCTCTCCCATTGCCAGCTGGGCAGTTCGCCGGTCTCGATGTCGACCTCTGCCCACTTGACCTTGGCGCCATAGCGATTCGCGGCGCGCAGCCATGGCGCGATGTTCGCCTCGTCATCCAGACGGGTGACCACCACTTCGTAGCCGAGGCCGACACGCGACGACGACGCGTCCGCCAGCGAGGTCAGCAGGATCGCCCGGTCGGCGCCCAGAACCACACCGCGCGGATCGGCGTTGACCAGATCGGCCACGGCCAGCCGGGCGGCCTCCAGCACTGCGGCGCTGCGCTGCGCCGAGGGGTGCGGACCGACCGGGGTGGCCATCGACCCGCGGAACGCCGTGGACACCGCGCGGCCGACGGTGTCGGGCAACAACATGCCGTGCTGGGCGTCGAAACGCACCCACCCGTCGCCCAGAGAAGGGTGCAAACCGCGCACCCGGGCGACGTCGTATGCCATGCCAGCCCACCTTCGAGCATCCGTGAGTTCGCGAACCCACACGATTCTGGCCGATACTCGGCCCGACCCGCCATGTCGGACTGGGTCTGCTGGGCAGCCATACTAGTCCAGTGACCTTGGCGTTCGGAGTGCTAAACCCGTTGTCGTTGCTGCTCACGCCCGCCACTCCGCCAGAAGGCCGTGTCGAGTTAACTTGCCTGCATATTCGCGACGGTGGCCGCCGGTGAAGCCGTTTGCTGAGTTGCCGAAGTTGTTCGAGCGACCGGTTTGCGGTCACCGACCGGGGTTCGCCTGTGCGCAGCGTGGGGACCGCCCCGCGCACGACCCGACTAGTGTCGCTAGTTGGTTCGCGGTCGAAGGCAACGCGAGGCTTGCGCGACGAATGCCGTGGAGATTAGAGGGAACGCAGGGAGTATGACCGACGACGACAACATCGAGATCATCAGCGGAGCCGACACCGGAGCCGAGACCGACGAGGAAAAGGACGGCAGGTCGCTGACCGACCTCGTCGA
The DNA here is from genome assembly GCF_001665615.1 of Mycobacterium sp. 852014-52144_SCH5372336. Classification (NCBI taxonomy): domain Bacteria; kingdom Bacillati; phylum Actinomycetota; class Actinomycetes; order Mycobacteriales; family Mycobacteriaceae; genus Mycobacterium; species Mycobacterium sp. 852014-52144_SCH5372336. The sequence continues at coordinate 53,183 of NZ_LZSW01000041.1, read as the reverse complement.
GCAACCGGCGAAGGTGATGCGGATCGGCACCATGATCAAGCAGCTCCTCGAGGAGGTGCGCGCAGCTCCGCTCGACGAGGCCAGCCGCAATCGGCTCCGGGAGATCCACCGCACGAGCATCACCGAACTCGAGGACGGCCTGGCCCCCGAGTTGCGCGACGAGCTCGAGCGGCTCACGCTGCCGTTCACCGAAGAGGCCGTACCCTCGGACGCCGAGCTGCGCATCGCGCAGGCCCAGCTGGTGGGCTGGCTGGAGGGCCTGTTTCACGGCATCCAGACCGCGCTGTTCGCCCAGCAGATGGCGGCGCGACAGCAGCTGGAGCAGATGCGGGGCCAAGGCGCGCTGCCACCGGGAGTGGCGATACGCGGCGGCGGTCCGTCGCATCCGGGGACCGGGCAGTACCTGTAGGGGCATGCGTTGGTCCCACATATCGAGACCCGCAACGCGTGGGTGGAGTTCCCGATCTTCGATGCGAAGTCACGCTCGCTGAAGAAGGCCTTCCTCGGTAAGGCCGGCGGCGCGATCGGGCGCAACGACTCCAACGTCGTGGTCATCGAGGCGCTGCGGGACATCACCATGTCGCTGGAACTCGGCGACCGGGTGGGTCTGGTGGGGCACAACGGTGCGGGCAAGTCGACGCTGCTGCGCCTGCTGTCGGGTATCTACGAGCCCACCCGGGGGGTGGCGACCGTGAGCGGCCGGGTGGCGCCGGTGTTCGACCTCGGCGTCGGGATGGACCCGGAGATCTCCGGCTTCGAGAACATCATCATCCGCGGCCTGTTCCTGGGACAGACGCGCAAGCAGATGATGGCCAAGATCGACGAGATCGCCGAGTTCACCGAGCTCGGGGACTACCTGTCGATGCCGTTGCGCACCTACTCCACCGGTATGCGCGTGCGTCTGGCGATGGGCGTGGTGACCAGCATCGACCCCGAGATCCTGCTGCTCGACGAGGGTATCGGCGCGGTCGACGCCGAGTTCCTGAAGAAGGCGCAGACCCGGTTGGCCGAACTCGTCGCGCGCTCCGGGATCCTGGTGTTCGCCAGCCACTCCAATGAGTTTCTGGCCCGGCTGTGCAACACCGCGATGTGGATCGACCACGGCACGATCAAGATGACCGGCGGCATCGAGGACGTCGTGCGGGCCTATGAGGGCGAGGACGCCGCCCGGCATGTCAGGGAAGTGCTCGAAGAGACGCGCCAGGGATGACGGCCGACGAGGGCTTGCCCGAGGAGCCGACCAGCCCCGTCATCTGCGCGGTGGTGGTCACCCATCGTCGTCCCGACGACCTGGCGAAGTCACTGGAGTCGGTGGCGGCCCAGACCCGCGCGCCCGACCACCTGATCGTCGTCGACAACGACGACGATTACCGCGTCGCCGAACTGGTTGCCGGACAACCCATCCCCACCACCTATCTCGGATCACGCCGGAACCTGGGCGGTGCGGGCGGTTTCGCGTTGGGCATGCTGCATGCTCTGGCGCTCGGCGCGGACTGGGTGTGGTTGGCCGACGACGACGGCCGCCCGGCCGACTCGGAGGTGCTGGGCACGCTGATCGCATGCGCCGCGCGCCACGGACTTGCCGAGGTGTCGCCGATGGTCTGCGACATGAACGATCCCGGGCGGCTGGCCTTCCCCCTGCGTCGCGGACTGGTGTGGCGTCGCCGTGTCGACGAGTTACGCACCGAGTCCGCTTCAGTGGGGGCACCTCCCGCTTGCGGGGGACTGTTGCCGGGCATCGCATCACTGTTCAACGGTGCGCTGTTCGCCGCGTCGACGCTGGAGGCGACCGGCGTGCCCGATCTGCGCCTGTTCGTGCGCGGCGACGAGACCGAAATACACCGCAGGCTGGTGCGCTCCGGGTTACCGTTCGGCACCTGCCTCGACGCGGTGTACCTGCATCCGCAGGGCGGTGACGAGTTCAAACCGATCCTCGGCGGCCGAATGCACACGCAGTTTCCGGAAAACGCTGCCAAGCGCTTCTATACCTACCGCAACCGCGGATATCTGCTGTCCCAGCCCGGGCTGCGTCGTCTGCAGTTGCAGGAGTGGGCGCGCTTCGGTTGGTTTTTCCTGGTGTCGCGCCGCGACCCCGCCGGGTTGATGGAGTGGATTCGGTTGCGGCGCATGGGCCGCAAGGAGAGGTTCGGGAGGCTTCAGCCGTGACGTTCACCGATGCCGCTGCGCAGTCGAAGACCATGCGCCGGGCCTGGGGCGACCTGGTTGCCGGCTTCGGCAAGCACGAACTGTGGTTGCACCTCGGCTGGCAGGACATCAAACAGCGCTACCGCCGCTCGGTTCTCGGCCCGTTCTGGATCACGATCGCCACCGGTGCCACCGCTGTCGCCATGGGGCTGCTCTACTCGAAACTGTTCAAACTCGAGCTGTCCGAACATCTTCCGTACGTCACCCTCGGTCTGATCGTGTGGAACCTGATCAACGCGGCGATCCTGGAGGGCGCCGACGTGTTCGTCGCCAACGAGGGTCTGATCAAACAGTTGCCGACTCCGCTGTCGGTGCACGTCTACCGGTTGGTGTGGCGACAGATGATCCTGTTCGCCCACAACATGATCATCTTCGTGATCATCGCGATGATCTATCCCAAGCCGTGGAAGTGGACGGACCTGGCGGTCATCCCGGCGCTGGGTCTGATCGTGCTCAACTGCATCTGGGTGGCGTTGTGCTTCGGCATCCTGGCCACCCGCTACCGCGACATCAGCCCGCTGCTCGTCAGCCTGGTGCAGTTGCTGTTCTTCATGACCCCGATCATCTGGAACGAGTCCACCCTGCGACAGCAGGGCGCCGAGCAGTACACCAAGATCGTCGAGCTCAATCCGCTGCTGCACTATCTCGACATCGTGCGGGCCCCGCTGCTCGGCGCCGACCAGGAACTGCGCCACTGGGTGGTGGTGATCGTGCTGACCGTGGTCGGCTGGACCTTCGCGGCGTTCGCCATGCGGCAGTACCGCGGCCGTGTCGCCTACTGGGTGTAGCTTGCTCGCCGCGGAACTCAGGCGTCGCTCGCGACCGTTATGCGGATATGAGCATCCCGCCATATCAGCCGCCGTCGTCCACGCCGTCCGCACCGACGAGCACGCTGACCTGCCCGAAGTGCGCGGGCTCGATGCGGACCTACGAACGCAACGGCATCCACTTGGAGCAGTGTGACACCTGTCGCGGCATCTTCCTCGACTTCGGCGAACTCGAGTCGCTGACTCAGATGGAGAACCGGTTCGTGCAGGCCGCACCGCCTCCGCCACCTGCCCAGCCGGGATACGGATATGGCCCGGGCTGGGGCCATCGCGGCAACAAGTACTACCGTAAACAGGGGTTCGGCCGGCTGTTCTTCTCGAGCTAGCCCATCCGCGCGCAGGCCGCCACCAACAGTTCGTCGTCAGGATGGTGGGCCGCCGCCTGCACCACGGCCGCGCGCGCGTACGCGTCGAGCACCGGCCACGGGTCTCCATCGGGCAGCGCGGGGCCGCCTGCGGCGCGATAGGCATCGACGAAGCTGTGCCAGTCGGCGTCCGGGATCAGTCCTGCCGCCCAGAATCCGGCCGGTCGAGCCAGGTCCCACGCCGGATCGCCGGCACCCAGGTCGTCGACGTCGAGAAGAATCCAGGGCCCGTCTGCGTGCGGGCGCGCGAGTTGACCCAGATGCCAGTCGCCGTGCACCAACGTGTGCGGACGGTCCGGTGAGCCCGGTCGCCACACCGCGTCGGGCAGGGCGGCCGCGGCCCGTCGCACCGTCGGATCGCCGTCGGAGCGCAGCACGTCGACCGCGCGCCGCAGCCGTTGCGGCCAGCCGTGCGGGGGCACTCGCGACGACCATGGCTCCCGGTGCAGCCGGGCCAGCAGCTGTCCGGCTTCCGACCACGGCACCGACTCTGGTTGCGGGGCAAGGGGTTGCACGCGCGGCCACCGACTGCGCCAGCGCGCTGCGACCGGCTCGGGAACCGTCGACAGCGGCGAGAGAAGGCAATCCGAGCCCGCAGCGATGCCGAGTCGGACCGTCAGTGCCCGCGGATTGGTACCCGGCCGGTGCAGCTTGTAGACGACGTCGCCGTCGACGACGATCTCTGCACCGGACCGGGTCTGCACACCTGAAACCTAGCGACGTGACGGCTGCACATGCCGCTAAGCTGCCCGGGTGGCCGAGCCCCCGATGCAGCCGACCCTGAGCCTGGGCACCCAGATCTGGCGGTTCATCGTCACCGGTGGTTTCTCCGCGATCGTCGACTTCGGCCTGTACGTCGCCCTGCTCGCCGCCGGTCTGCACGTCAACGTAGCCAAGACGCTCAGCTTCATCGCGGGCACCACCACGGCATATCTGATCAACCGCCGGTGGACCTTTCAGGCGCCGCCGAGCACCGCGCGGTTCATCGCGGTGTGTGCGCTCTATGCGGTGACCTACGCCGCGCAGGTCGGCATCAACTACGTGCTGTACGTGGCGTGGGACGACAAACCGTGGCGGGTGCCGGTCGCGTTCGTCATCGCCCAGGGCACGGCGACGGTGATCAATTTCGTCGTCCAGCGTGCGGTCATCTTCCGCCTGCACTGACGCGACACCGCTGCCGGCCGCGTGATATCCAGCGGTCATGGCGCCGGCTGTCCGCACGGTACCCTCGTCACGATGTCCGAGAACTTACCGACGACCTCGCGTGCCCTGACCGGCTTCGGTCGCACGGCACCGTCGGTCGCTCAGGTGCTGAGCACGCCGGACGTCGACGTGATCGCCGCTGCGGTCCGTGAGGCCGCCGACCGCAGCGCATCCAGCCCGTCGTTCCTGCACCGGGGCGTCCTCGCCCGCGGCCTGGGTCGCTCCTACGGCGATCAGGCATGCAACGGCGGTGGCCTGGTCGTGGACATGACCGCGCTGCACAAGGTCCACTCGATCAGCGCCGAGACGGCCGTGGCCGACGTCGATGCGGGCGTCAGCCTCGACCACCTGATGAAGGCCGCGCTGCCGTTCGGGCTGTGGGTACCGGTGCTGCCGGGCACGCGGCAGGTCACCGTCGGCGGCGCGATCGCCTCCGACATCCACGGCAAGAACCACCACAGTGCAGGCAGCTTCGGCAATCACGTGCTGTCGATGGACCTGCTGATGGCCGACAGCGAGGTTCGTACCCTCACCCCCGACGGGCCGGACGCCGAACTGTTCTGGGCGACGGTCGGCGGTAACGGGCTCACCGGGATCGTGGTGCGCGCCCGAATCGCGATGACGCGCACGGAAACCGCGTACTTCATCGCCGACGGTGTGTCCACCAGCGACCTGGACGAGACCGTCGCCGTGCACCTCGATGGCAGCGAGGACCGCTACACCTACTCCAGCGCGTGGTTCGACCTGATCAGCCCGCCGCCGAAACTCGGAAGGGCCGCGATCAGCCGTGGCAGCCTCGCGACGCTCGATCAGCTTCCTCCGAAGCTGGCCAAGGATCCGCTGAAGTTCGATGCGCCACAACTACTTTCGGTGCCGGATATCTTCCCGGTCAGCGCCATGAACAAGCTCTCGTTCATGGCGATCGGCGAGGTGTACTACCGGCTCGGCGGCACCTACACCGGCAAGATCATGAACTTGTCGCAGTTTTACCACATGCTGGATCTGGTCAGCGGGTGGAACAACGCTTACGGCCCAGCGGGTTTCGCGCAGCACCAGTTCCTGGTTCCGCCCGATGCGCTCGAGGAGTTCAAGTCCATCATCCGCTGGATTCAGACGCGCGGGCACTATTCGGCACTGAACGTGTTCAAACTGTTCGGTCCCGGTAACCGCGCGCCGCTGAGCTTTCCGATGGCGGGATGGAACGTGGCGATGGACTTCCCGAACAAGCCCGGTGTCAACGAATTCCTCAACGAGCTCGATGAGCGGGTCATGGAGTTCGGCGGCCGGGTGTACACCGCGAAGGACTCCCGGGTCAGCGCGGAGCGGTTCCACAAGATGTATCCGAGGATCGACGAGTGGATTGCCGTGCGCCGCAAGGCCGACCCGAACGGCGTCTTCGCATCCGACATGGCACGACGCTTGGAGCTCCTGTAGATGGTTCTCGACGCTGTAGGTAACCCCCAGACCATCCTGCTGCTCGGCGGGACATCGGAGATCGGGCTGGCGATCTGCGAGCGCTACCTGCGCAACGCGCATGCCCGCATCATCCTTGCGGACCTGCCGAATCACCCCCGCAAGGACGAGGCGATCGCGGCGATGACGGCCGCGGGGGCCAAGTCCGTCGAATGGATCGACTTCGACGGCGCCGACACCGCCGGGCATCGCGCCGTGATCGACAAGGCCTGGGGCGGCGATGATGTCGATGTCGCGATCGTCGCCTTCGGGCTGCTCGGCGACGCCGAGGAGCTGTGGCAGAACCAGTCCAAGGCCGTGCAGGTCGCCCAGATCAACTACACCGCAGCGGTTTCGGTCGGCGTGCTGATCGGCGAGAAGATGCGCGCCCAGGGCTTCGGGCAGATCATCGCGATGAGTTCAGCGGCCGGTGAGCGGGTGCGGCGGTCCAACTTCGTGTACGGGTCGACCAAGGCCGGCTTGGACGGTTTCTACCTCGGCCTCGGAGAGGCGTTGCGGGAGCACGGAGTTCGAGTGTTGGTGATCCGGCCCGGTCAGGTGCGCACCACGACCACCATCGAGCACTGGAAGGCCACCGGCGCGAAGGAAGCGCCGTTCACCGTCGACAAGGAAGACGTCGCCGAACTGGCCGTCACGGCGGCAGCCAAAGGCAAGGAACTGGTATGGGCGCCGGGAGCGTTCCGGTACGTGATGATGGTGTTGCGCCACATCCCGCGGCCGATCTTCCGCAAGCTACCCATCTGATGCGCGGCGGCGCGCGGGCCCTGCCGATCAAGGTCGCCGGCCAGATGGTGGCGGCCGCCGCGGTGGCGATCGTCGTCGCGGTGGTCTCGCTGGCCGCGATCGCGCGCGTGGAGTGGCCCGCCTACAACTCGTCCAATCAACTGCACGCGCTGACCACGGTGGGCCAGTTCGCCTGTCTGGCAGGGTTGTTGGTGAGCGGATGGGTCTGGCGGCGCGGCCGGCAGCTGCTCGCGAAGGTGGGGGCGACGCTGTTCCTGTCGGCGTTCTCGGTGGTGACGCTGGCGATGCCGCTCGGTGCGACGAGGCTGTATTTGTACGGCATCTCGGTCGATCAGCAGTTCCGCACCGAGTACCTCACCCGGCTCGCCGACAGCGCCGCGCTGCGCGATATGACCTACATGGGTCTGCCGCCGTTCTATCCACCGGGCTGGTTCTGGATCGGGGGCCGCCTGGCCGCGCTGACCGGAACTCCGGCGTGGGAGATGTTCAAACCGTGGGCGATCATGTCGATCACCGCCGCGATCGCGGTGGCGTTCGTGTTGTGGGCAGCCATGATTCGCTTCGAGTACGCGCTCATCGTGACCACCGCCACCGCCGCGGCCACGCTCGCATACTCACCGGCCGAGCCCTACGCCGCGATCATCTGCGTACTGCTGCCGCCGGTGTTCGTGCTCGCGTGGTCAGGTCTGCGCGGGGGTGACCCGGATGGGGTGGCGGGCGGGAGGACGCGAGCCGGCTGGCCCGCCGTCATCGGCACCGGCCTCTTCCTCGGCGGCGCCGCGCTGTCCTACACGCTGCTGTTCGCCTACGCGGCATTCACATTGGCGATCATGGGGGTGCTTCTGGCCGTCGCGCGCAGACGCATCGAACCGCTGCTGCGGCTGGTGGTCATCGCGGTCATCTCGGGCGCCATCGCGCTGATCGGCTGGGCGCCGTACCTTCTGGCGGCGTTCTCCGGCGAGCCCGCCGACTCCGGTACCGCGCAGCACTATCTGCCGACCGACGGCGCGCAGCTGGAGTTCCCGATGCTGCACTTCACACTGCTGGGAGCGCTGTGCATGCTCGGCACGCTGTGGCTGGTCTGGCGCGCGCGCTCCTCCACCAGGGCCGGCGCTCTGGCGATCGCGGTGCTCGCCGTCTACGCCTGGTCGCTGCTGTCGATGCTGACCACGCTGGTGGGCACCACATTGTTGTCGTTCCGACTGAATCCGACGCTGACCGTGCTGCTGACGGCCGCAGGTGCCTTCGGCTTCATCGAGGTCACCCGGGCCGTCGCGGCGCGGGTGCGACCCGAGAACGCGCGCCGCGTCGTCGCCGCGGCGGCCACGCTGGGCGCCATCGGCGCCGTCACCTACAGCCAGGACATCCCCGACGTGCTGCGGTCCGACATCGTGGTCGCCTATACCGATACCGACGGCTACGGTCAGCGCGCGGACCGGCGACCGCCCGGCGCCGAGCGCTACTACCGCGAGATCGACGCCAGGATCACCGAGGTGACCGGTCGTCCCCGTGACGAGACCGTCGTGCTGACCGCCGACTACAGCTTCCTGTCTTATTACCCCTATTACGGCTTTCAGGGCTTGACCTCGCACTACGCCAACCCCCTCGCGCAGTTCGAGAAGCGTGCCGAGGCCATCGAGAGCTGGGCCACGCTGACCGACGCCGACCAGTTCATCGAGGCACTCGACACGCTGCCGTGGGAGCCGCCGACGGTGTTTCTGATGCGCCGCGGCGCCGACGACACCTATACGTTGCGGTTGGCCTCCGACGTATATCCGAACCAGCCCAATGTGCGCCGCTACCACGTCGCCCTCGACGAGGCGTTGTTCGACGACCCCCGCTTCGAGGTCTCCAGCATCGGACCGTTCGTGTTGGCGATCCGCAAGCCCAATTAAGATCGAACCCCGTGGTCGGTGAAGCCGGTGTCGGGTCGAACCATCGGACGGTGCGGCTCATCGCCATCGTCGCGGGGTTGCTCGGCGCACTGCTGGCCATCGCGACGCCGTTGATGCCGGTCACGCAGACCACCGCCGAATTGAACTGGCCGCAGAACGGCGTGCTGCGCAGCGTGGACGCCCCGCTCATCGGCTACGTCGCGACCGACCTGGAGATCTCAGTGCCGTGTCGCGCGGCGGCCGGCCTGACCGGTCCCGGTAGCCAGGGCCGCACGGTGCTGTTGTCGACCGTGCCCAAACAGGCACCCAAGGCCATCGACCGCGGCCTGCTCATCGAGCGGGTCAACGACGACCTGCTGGTGATCGTGCGCAACACCCCAGTAGTCAGCGCGCCGCTGGATCAGGTGCTCAGCCCGCAGTGCCAACGGCTGACCTTCACCGCGCACGCCGACAAGGTGACCGGCGAGTTCGTCGGCCTAGTCCAGGGTCCGGGACGGATTCCGAACGACGACCCCGGTGAACCGCTGCGCGGTGAGCGCGGCGGCTACGACTTCCGCCCCCAGATCGTCGGCGTCTTCACCGACCTCAGCGGTCCGGCGCCCCCGGGTCTGGAGTTCTCCGCGACGCTCGACACCCGCTACAGCACGTCGCCGACGCTGCTCAAAACCCTGGCGATGATCATCGGGGTGGCGATGACCGTCATCGCCCTGGTCGCGCTTCATCTTCTCGACATCGCCGACGGCCGCGGCGTCAGACGGTTCCTGCCCCCGCGGTGGTGGACGCTGCGACCGCTCGACGGCGTCGTGACCGCGGTGCTGGTGTGGTGGCACTTCGTCGGCGCCAACACCGCCGACGACGGCTACATCCTGACGATGGCGCGGGTCTCCGAGCACGCCGGCTACATGGCGAACTACTACCGGTGGTTCGGCACGCCGGAGGCGCCCTTCGGCTGGTACTACGACCTGCTGGCGCTGTGGGCCCACGTCAGCACGCACAGCGTGTGGATGCGCCTGCCGACGCTGGTGATGGCGCTGGCGTGCTGGTGGGTCATCAGCCGTGAGGTGATCCCGCGCCTGGGCCACGCCGCGAAGAAGACACCTGCGGCGGCGTGGACGGCGGCGGGCCTGTTCCTGGCGTTCTGGCTGCCGCTGAACAACGGGCTGCGCCCCGAACCGATCATCGCGCTCGGCATCCTTCTCACCTGGTGCTCGGTCGAGCGGGGTGTGGCCACCAGCAGGCTGCTGCCCGTGGCGATCGCGATCATCATCGGTGCGCTCACGCTGTTCTCCGGGCCGACGGGCATCGCCGCCGTGGGCGCACTACTGGTGGCCGTCGGGCCACTGAAAACCATTGTCGCCGCGCATGTCTCACGCTTCGGCTATCTGGCGTTGCTGGCGCCGATCCTGGCCGCGGCCACCGTCACGATCATCCTGATCTTCCGGGACCAGACGCTGGCCTCCGAGATGCAGGCCAGCACCTTCAAGTCCGCGGTCGGGCCGAGCCTGAGCTGGTTCGACGAGCACATCCGCTACGAGCGGTTGTTCACGCTGAGCCCCGACGGTTCGGTGGCGCGCCGGTTCGCGGTGCTGACACTGTTGCTGGCGCTGGCCGTTGCGGTCGCGATGTCGTTGCGCAAGTTCAAGATTCCCGGCACGGCATTGGGGCCCAGCCGTCGCATCATCGGCATCACGGTCATCTCGTTTTTCGCCATGATGTTCACGCCGACCAAGTGGACCCATCACTTCGGGGTCTTCGCCGGGCTGGCCGGCTCGTTGGGCGCGCTGGCCGCCGTCGCCGTCACCGCCACGGCGATGCGCTCGCGGCGCAACCGCTCGGTGTTCGGCGCCGCGGTCCTGTTCGCGATGGCGCTGTCGTTCGCCACCGTCAACGGCTGGTGGTACGTGTCGAACTTCGGTGTGCCGTGGTCGAACGCCATGCCGGAGTGGAAGTTCGGCTTCTCGACGATCCTGCTCGGGCTGGCCGTGCTGGCCCTGATCGCCGCGGCGTGGTTCCACTTCTCCGGGCGCGACTCGTCGCCACCCGGACCGCAGCGGCGCTGGCAGCGAATGTTGCAGGCGCCGTTGGCCATCGCCACATGGCTGCTCGTGGTTTTCGAGGTGCTCTCGCTGACGCTGGCCATGATCGACCAGTACCCGGCCTGGAGCGTCGGCCGATCCAACCTCGAAGCCCTGACCGGCAAAACGTGCGGGATGGCCGAGGACGTCCTCGTCGAGGAGGACCCCAACGTCGGCATGCTGAGGCCGATCGGTACTCCCGTCGGTGAGGCGCTCAGCGCAGGCACCGCGCAGGGGTTCAACCCCAACGGGATACCCAGTGACGTCTCCGCCGACGAGACGATGAGCGGTCAGGGCACCTCGAGCAACTTCGCCGATACCGACAACGAAGACGACCAAGCTGGAAACGGTGGGACCGAGGGCGGCACGACGGCCGCCGCCGGTGTCAACGGTTCACGGGCCCGGCTGCCCTACAAACTCGATCCGGCCACCACCCCGGTGATGGGCAGCTGGCGGGCCGGCACGCAGCAGCCCGCGCAGTTGCGCTCGGCGTGGTACCAACTGCCTTCCCGCGACGACGCCGGCCCGCTGCTGGTCATCTCGGCGGCCGGCCGGTTCGACGCGGGTGAGGTCACGGTGCAGTGGGCGACCGACGAGCAGGCCGCCGCCGACGAGCCCGGGGGTGGGATCGGGTTCGCCGACGTCGGCTCCTCCCCCGCATGGCGCAACCTGCGGGCGCCGCTGTCCGCGATACCGCCCGAAGCCACTCAGATCCGACTGGTGGCCTCCGACGAAGACCTCGACCCGCAGCACTGGACTGCGGTGACGCCGCCGCGGATCCCGGAATTACGCACGCTGCAGGACGTCGTCGGGTCGTCGGATCCGGTGCTACTGGACTGGCTGGTCGGGTTGGCGTTCCCCTGCCAGCGGCCGTTCGGCCACCAGAACGGCGTCGTCGAGGTGCCCAAGTGGCGGATCCTGCCCGACCGGTTCGGGGCCGAGGCGAACTCCCCGGTGATGGACTACCTCGGCGGCGGGCCGCTCGGCATCACCGAACTGCTGGTGCGGGCCACGACGGTGCCGACGTATCTGGACGACGACTGGTTCCGGGACTGGGGCTCGCTGCAGCAGCTCACGCCGTGGTACCCGAACGCCGCGGAGGCCCGCCTGGACCTGGGCACGGCGACGCGCAGCGGGTTGTGGAGCCCGGCGCCGCTGCGCCTGTCCTGAGCTGCGGGCCTTAACTGGTTGGTCGCACCCACCTGGTGCGTGGGATCAACCCGTTAGAGCGATCGCGGGACGACAGGTCGAGCAGCTTCGCGGCCGACCGGTCCAGCCGCGGCGGCGGAACAGGTCGCCGATCAGTAGAGCCGTGCGGCACGCGCCGCCGAAGACGAGTCCATAGGTGACCCTGATCGTGACGAGGTCCGACCGGCTCAGCTCTGCGAGGTCACGCAGCGCATCCCGATCGCGATCGCGCGGTGACTCGTGAATCGCGCGACCGTCCAGCTCGACGACGACTCCCTGGCGCTTGTAGCGCACATCCTGGAATGTCGACCGGCCGGTCGCGGTGCTGCGGATCTGGCGCTCCCCTCGCGGCAGCCCGTGCGCCCGCTCGACTCGATGCAGGTAGCCACGCTCCAGCACCGAACACGCGCCGTCGCGGACGTCGGTGAGCATCGCCTCCACCGTCCGCCGACCCGCGACACGGCGGCGTGAAGGGTCTGCAGGATGCGCTGGGGGGTGGTGCGCCGCGCGGCACCCACCCGCGCCAATACGGCGAAGGCGGCGGCGACATCTTCGTCGCGAAGTTCACTGCTGATCACGTCGATCAGTGCGTGTTCCAAGCGGATCGCCGGCGGGCTGCGGTCGAGATCGGCGCGCTGAGCGAAATCCGGCATTCGATGCAGCACCACCCGTCGCAGTGGCCGCAAATTGCGCGACGGGTCGACGGCGACGTGCACGACGGTCATCGGCGGATCGGGCAGCGCCGACGCGTGGGCCAGCGCGGCGGGCCAGAATGCCAGCACCGCGGCCCAGTGGCGCTGCGTCTGCGTGAGGCGGCCGCTGTGATTCACGTAGACGCCGCGCTCGAGCGGTATCAACTCGCGACGGCGTACCAGTCTGGCGATATCGAAGTCGCTACCACCGGCGGCCAGTACCTGGCGGCGAGCGACGACTCCGTCCTGCGCGACAGTGAGGTCCGCGACATGTCCGAGGTGCCAGCGCGTCACGCAAATAAGCGTGAACGAGACACCGCCCGCGAACCAGTCGCCACCGAGGCCGCTGTGGATAACCCCTTAACCGGTGGGTCGCACGCACGTGGTGCGTGGGATCAACCCGTCAGAGCGCAGGAGGCGTTTGCCCATATCGGCCCGGGGTCACCGACTCCGATGATCGAGTCGCCTACCATCGACGCTCGTGCCTGCCCATCGGATCGCGCGACTGATCGCCGTCGTCGCGGGCATCGCCGGTGTGCTGTTGTGCGGGCTGGTCCCGCTGCTGCCGGTCAAACAGACCACCGCGACCATCCTGTGGCCGCAGGGCACCGGACCCGACGGGTTCGTCAGCGACATCACCGCCCCGCTGGTCTCCGGCGCCCCGCAGGCCCTCGATATCTCGATCCCCTGCCGGGCCGTCGCCACGCTGCCCGCCGACGGTGGGCTGGTGCTGTCCACCGTCCCGCCGGGCGGCATCGACGCCAGCCGTAACGGGCTGTTCGTGCGCGCCACCTCCGACCTCGTTGTCGTGGCGTTCCGCGACTCCGTCGCCGCCGTCGCACCGCGGCCCGCCGTCGAGGACGGCGCCTGCAGCACTCTGCACATCTGGGCCAACCCCGGCGAGGCCGGCGCCGACTTCATCGGGCTGCCCGGGGCCGTGGGAACGCTGCCGGCCGAGGAGAAGCCGCAGGTCGCGGGCGTCTTCACGGATCTGGAGGTCGCACCACAGGAGGGGCTCGAAGCGCGCGTCGACGTCGACACCCGCTTCATCACCTCCCCGACCGCGCTCAAGCTCGCCGTGATGGTGCTGGGGGTCTTGTGCGTGATCGCGTCGATCGTGGCGTTGGCGGTGTTGGACCGCCGGAGCCGCGCCTGGCGGCGTGTCTGGGGGGTGGGCTTCTGGCACTGGGTGGCCGACCTGGCCGTCGTGGGCACCTTGCTGCTGTGGCACGTCATCGGCGCGCTGTCATCGGACGACGGCTACAACCTCACCATCGCCCGCGTCTCGGCCGACGCCGGCTACACCGCGAACTACTACCGCTTTTTCGGCGCCACGGAGGCCCCGTTCGACTGGTATCAATCGGTGCTCGCGGCGTTCGCCTCGGTCAGCACCGCCAGCGTGTGGATGCGGGTGCCCGCGACGCTGGCGGCCATCGGCGCCTGGTTGATCGTCAGCCGCTGCATCCTGCCGCGCCTCGGCCGTCGGCTTGCGGCCAACCGGGTGACGGTGTGGACGGCGGGGGCGGTGTTCCTGGCGGCGTGGCTGCCGTTCAACAACGGCCTGCGGCCTGAACCGTTGATCGCGTTCGGCACCGTCGCGGTGTGGGTGCTGGTGGAGAACGCCGTGGCCACCCGGCGGACGTGGCCTGCCGCGCTGGCGATCGTCATCGCGGTGTTCAGCGTGACGTTGGCGCCGCAGGGACTGATCGCGATCGCGCCCCTTCTGGTCGGCGCCCGCGCGATCGTCCGCACCATCCGCGCGCGTCGTCCCGTCGACGGTGTGCTCGCGCCGCTGGCCGCGCTGCTGTCCGCGCTCGCGCTGATCTTCGTGGTGGTGTTCCGCGACCAGACTCTGGCCACGGTGGCGGAGTCGGCCCGCATCAAGTACGTCGTCGGCCCGACGATCGCCTGGTACCAGGAGTTCCTGCGCTACTACTTCCTCACCGTCGAGGACAGCGTCGATTCGTCGCTGACCCGACGCTTCGCGGTGCTGGTGCTGTTGCTCTGCCTGTTCGGGATGCTCGCGGTGCTGCTGCGGCGCGGCGGTGTCGCCGGCATGGCGCGCGGGCCGGTGTGGCGGCTGATCGGGTCGACGGCGATCGGCCTTCTGCTGCTGACGTTCACGCCCACCAAGTGGGCGGTGCAGTTCGGCGCGTTCGCCGGTCTGGCGGGTGCGCTCGGTGCGGTGACGGCGTTCGCGTTCAGCCGCGTCGGGCTGCACAGCCGTCGCAACCTCGCGCTCTATGTCACCGCGCTGTTGTTTGTATTGGCTTGGGCGACATCGGGGATCAACGGCTGGTTCTATGTCGGCAACTACGGTGTGCCGTGGTTCGACAAGCAGCCGGTGATCGCCGGTATCCCGGTCACCGGGATCTTCCTCGCGCTGGCGATCATCACCGGCCTGCTTGCGGGGTGGCTGCACTTCCGCATGGACTACGCGGGGCACACGGAGGTCGCCAACACCAAACGCAATCGCGTCCTCGCCTCGA
The DNA here is from genome assembly GCF_001665615.1 of Mycobacterium sp. 852014-52144_SCH5372336. Classification (NCBI taxonomy): domain Bacteria; kingdom Bacillati; phylum Actinomycetota; class Actinomycetes; order Mycobacteriales; family Mycobacteriaceae; genus Mycobacterium; species Mycobacterium sp. 852014-52144_SCH5372336. The sequence goes on along the minus strand of NZ_LZSW01000041.1, from coordinate 38,027 downwards.
CGCCGCTGCTGGTGGTGGCGACGATCATGGTGGTGCTCGAGGTCGGCTCCATGGCCAAGGGCGCCGTGCAGCGCTACCCCGTCTACACCACCGCCAAGGCGAACTTCTCGGCGCTGAAGTCCGGGCTCTCGGACACCAGCTGCGCGATGGCCGACGATGTGCTCGTCGAGGCCGACACGAATGCCGGTATGCTGCAACCGGTTCCGGGGCAACGCTTCGGCGAGTACGGCCCGCTCGGCGGGGAGGACCCCGTGGGCTTCAACCCGAACGGCGTCAGCGACACCCTCGAACCGCCCGAGCCGATCACCGCCAACCCCGGCACCGTCAACTCCGACGGCTCACCGAACGAACCCAACATCGGGATCGGCTTCGCCGCAGGCACCGGCGGTGGATACGGACCCGTCGGCGTAAACGGTTCAAATGTGTTCCTGCCGTTCGGACTCGACCCCGACCGCACGCCGGTGATGGGCAGCTACGACGAGAACACCGTCGCGGCCAAGGTGACCTCGGCGTGGTACCAGCTGCCGCCACGCACCCCGGACCGGCCTTTGGTCACCGTCGCGGCGGCGGGGGCGATCTGGTTCTACGAAGAGGACGGTTCGTTCAACTACGGGCAGTCGCTGAAGCTGCAGTGGGGTGTGCACCGCCCCGACGGCAGCTATCAGCCGCTGGCCGAGGTGCAGCCGATCGACGTCGGCCCCGGTCCTCAAAAGGCCTGGCGCAACCTGCGTTTCCCGCTCGCCACGGCGCCGCCGGAGGCGAATGTCGCGCGCATCGTCGCCGACGACCCGAACCTGTCCACCGACCAGTGGTTCGCGTTCACCCCGCCGCGGGTGCCGGTGCTCGTCACGGCGCAGCAGTTCCTCGGCTCGCAGACACCCGTCCTGATGGACATCGCGACCGCCGCGAACTTCCCTTGCCAGCGCCCGTTCTCCGAACATCTCGGCATCGCCGAGTTGCCGGAATACCGCATCCTCCCGAACCTCAAGCAGGTGGTCGTGTCCTCGAACCAGTGGCAGTCCGCCGAGGACGGCGGTCCGTTCCTGTTCATCCAGGCGCTGTTGCGCACCTCGACCGTGCCCACCTATCTGCGCGACGACTGGTACCGGGACTGGGGTTCGATCGAGCGGTACCTACGGGTGGTCCCCGAATCCGAGGCGCCGGACGCGGTCGTCGAGCAGGGGGCGGTGCGCGTGTTCGGTTGGAGCCGTAGCGGACCCATCAGGGCGCTGCCATGAGCCAGACATCGAGTTCCGACGTGCGAATCGCCCGATGGGTTGCCGCGGTCGCCGGCCTGATCGGCTTCGTGCTGTCGGTGGCAACTCCCCTGCTTCCCGTGGAACAGACCACCGCATCGCTGAACTGGCCGCAGCAGGGCGAGTTGAACAGCGTCACCGCGCCGTTGATCACGCAGACTCCGGTGCGGATGTCGGTGACCGTGCCGTGCGAGGTGATCCGCTCGATGCCGCCGCGCGGCGGAGTCGTGTTGGGCACCGCGCCCAAGGACGGTAAGCAGGCCGCGCTGCAGAGTCTGTTCGTCACGGTCAACCCGCAGCGTGTCGACATCACCGACCGAAACGTGGTGGTGGCCAGCGTCCCCCGAGCCCGGGTGGTCGGCACCGGGGACTCCCCGGGATGCTCTCGCATCGAGATCACCTCCTCGGAGGAGGGCACCTTCGCCGACTTCGTCGGGCTGACGAAGGCGGACGGTTCGCCGCAGTACACCGGTTTCCCGGACCCGAACCTGCGCCCCGCGATCGTCGGCGTGTTCACCGACCTGACCGGTCCTGCGCCGTCGGGGCTGAGCCTGTCGGCAGAGATCGACACCCGGTTCACCACCAATCCGACACCGTTGAAGTTGACGGCGATGGTGCTGGCCATCGTGTCGACGGCGATCGCACTGCTCGCGCTGTGGCGCCTGGATCGTTTGGACGGCAGGCGAATGCGGCGGCTGATCCCGCAGCGGTGGCGGACGTTCAGCCCCACCGATGTGGTGGTGGTCGGCGGCTTCGCGGTCTGGCACGTGATCGGGGCCAACTCCTCTGACGACGGCTACATCCTCGGGATGGCCCGGGTGGCCGGTCACGCGGGGTACATGTCGAACTACTTCCGATGGTTCGGCAGCCCCGAGGACCCGTTCGGCTGGTACTACAACCTGCTGGCGATGATGACCAGCGTCAGCGACGCGAGCATCTGGATGCGACTTCCGGACCTGGTGTGCGGAATCGTGTGCTGGCTGTTGCTCTCTCGTGAGGTGCTGCCGCGCCTCGGTCCCGCTGTTGCCGCGAGCAAGCCTGCGCTGTGGGCGGCGGGGCTGGTGCTGCTGGCGGCATGGATGCCGTTCAACAACGGCCTGCGCCCCGAAGGCCAGATCGCCACCGGCGCGCTGATCACCTACGTGCTGATCGAGCGGGCCATCACCTCAGGACGACTCACTCCCGCGGCGTTCGCGATCATCACGGCGGCGTTCACGCTCGGGATCCAGCCGACGGGTCTGATCGCGGTGGCCGCGCTGCTGGCGGGCGGTCGACCGCTGTTGCGCATCCTGGTGCGTCGCCGCCGGGTGGTGGGCGTCTGGCCGCTGGTGTTGCCACTGCTGGCCGCAGGAACGGTGATCCTTACGGTCGTCTTCTTCGACCAGACCATCGCAACGGTGTTGGAGGCGACCAGGATTCGCACCGCCGTCGGCCCGAACCAGGAGTGGTACACCGAGAACCTGCGCTACTACTACCTGATCCTGCCGACGGTGGACGGATCGCTGTCACGTCGCTTCGGCTTCCTGATCACCGCGCTGTCGCTGTTCGCCGCGATGTTCATCATGTTGCGACGCGGACGCGTGCCCGGGGTGGCACGGGGTCCCGCGTGGCGGCTGATCGGGATCATCCTGGGCACGGTCTTCTTCCTGATGTTCACCCCCACCAAGTGGGTGCACCACTTCGGACTGTTCGCCGCGGTCGGGGCGGCGATGGCGGCGCTGGCCACCGTGCTGGTGTCGCCTGCGGTGCTGAAGTGGTCACGCAACCGGATGGCTTTCCTGGCCGCTGTGTTGTTCGTGCTCGCACTGTGCTTCGCGACCACCAACGGCTGGTGGTACGTGTCGAGTTACGGCGTCCCGTTCAACAACGACGAACCCGCCATCGGCGGCATCACCGTCAGCACGGTCTTGTTCGCGCTGTTCGCGATCGCGGCCATATGGGCGGCCTGGCTACATTTCTCGTCGCGGACCCGCGGCGAAGGGCGCATCGCCCGGGCGCTGACCGCGGCGCCGATCCCGGTCGTCGCGGGCTTCATGGTGGTCGTGTTCGTCGGATCGATGCTCGTCGGCGCGGTCCGCCAGTACCCCACCTACTCGAACGCGTGGGCCAACCTGCGCGCCTTCGCCGGCGGTTGCGGCCTGGCCGACGACGTGCTCGTCGAACCCGACGCCAACCAAGGCTTCCTGACAGCGCTGCCCGGGCAGTACGGGCCGTTGGGCCCGCTTGGTGGAGACGGGCCGGTCGGGTTCACCGCCGATGGTGTGCCGGAAAAGATTGTCGCCGAGGCGATTCGGATGAATCTGCCGATGCCCGGCACGGACTACGACTGGGACCAGTCCACCGAGCTGGACGAGCCCGGTGTCAACGGGTCGACGGTGCCGCTGCCGTACGGGCTCGACCCGAACCGGGTTCCGGTGGCGGGAACCTACGTCGAGGGACCCCAGCAGCAGAGCAGGTTGACGTCGGCCTGGTACGAACTGCCCGCCCCCGACGACGGGCATCCGCTTGTCGTCGTCACCGCCGCCGGAACCATCACGGGCGACAGCGTGTTCAACGGGCGCACCGAGGGCGAGACGGTCGAATTGGAGTACGCGCGCCGCGCTCCGGACGGTGCCATGGTGCCCGCCGGCCGGATGGTGCCCTACGACCTGGGTCCGATCCCGTCGTGGCGCAACCTGCGCTTCCCCCGCGCCGACATCCCGACCGATGCGGTCGCCGTTCGCGTTGTTGCCGAGGATCTTTCGCTGACGCCGGGCGACTGGCTCGCGGTGACTCCGCCCCGGGTCCCCGAACTGCGGTCGGTTCAGGAGTACGTGGGCTCGGAGCAGCCGGTGCTGATGGACTGGGCGGTCGGTCTGGCATTCCCGTGCCAACAGCCGATGCTGCACGCCAACGGCGTGACGGAGATTCCGAAGTTCCGCATCACCCCGGACTACAACGCCAAGCGCAAGGACACCGACACGTGGCAGGACGGCCTCAACGGTGGTCTGCTGGGGATCACGGATCTGCTGTTGCGCGCGCACGTGATGGCGACGTATCTGTCGGAGGACTGGGGTCGGGACTGGGGCTCGCTGCGCCGGTTCGAGCCGACCCCTGAGGCGCAAGGGGCGACGCCTGCGACGCTGGACTTCGGGACGGCCACCCGCAGCGGCCTGTACAGCCCGGGCCACATCCGCATCAAGCCGTAATCGTCGACGCGAGCAAGCTCTGCGGCAGTTGTCGCGCCCTCGGCGATCTAGGTCTGAGCCGCCTAGTGGTGAGGGCGGTCCGACGTGGTTCTCCCACCTGGTCGCCGGCGACGAGATCGACGAGTTGTGTCTCACCAGATCGGCATGCGGCGCAAGGTGTACTGCTCGGCGACGACGGCACCGTCATCGTCCGATGGGTTCGGCGCTGAGCGCCCGCTCGCGCGATTTTGAATCGAGGTCAGCCCGTTGTTGCGTTGCGCGGCTGATCTGCTTTTCTCGCATCAGGCGCAGCGACTTGCACAGCAGCCGGGTCTCGCACGGGCCAGATAACCGCGACGCGTGGTCGACCACGCGACGTTCAGCTCCGCCGACAGCTGCGTGGACCCATCACCGCAACGACACGATTCCGCGCCACGGGCCTCTGCTTGCGCTCACAAGGAGTTTGGTGGTGTCCAGGTGCTCGGGTTCGACAAACTGGGCGCTCGCCAGGCCTCCGATGTGAGACCCTCGGAGAAGGTCTTCGTCCAATTCGGCAGTTCGGCGCCAACCACGGGCGCATGAAGGTGAGGACGCATATGGCAGATGAAGTCCGCTAGATAAACCTCTCGGCCGAGCGCCCGGGTACGCGCTCTGATGTGACACCAGGCAATATGCGTGCCGACCGATCTCGGCGATGACCGTCGGCGACCCCACTTGGAGGGCGCAGGTCGCACGTCTCTTATTCGCGACAGACAGCAATGAACTTAGGAACTGACCATGACAATCCGTCGCCAAACCGCCCACCCCTTCCTACTCAGGTGTGTTGTGATGCTGGCCGCCGCGCTCGGATGTGTCGCACTCGGGTGCGGCACGATCGCGAGTGCCGAGCCCGTATGGGACATCGAGGAGTTCGACAACTGCACCCAAACCCTGGACGAGGGCCTCGACAACACGCAGAACTGGATCGATACCGCCAACGAGTACTGCTGTAAGCACAGCGGCGGCGTGTGGAACGACAATCGAAAAGAGTGTGTGGCGCCGCCGGCCGAGGGCCAGGGCGCCGGGCCACAAGTGCCGCCGCGGGAGGTACTCCCGACGGTCCGTGTCAATCCGCCCAACATCGGCGAGCCCATTCCGCCGATGGCGCCCCCGGTGTTGGCACCAGGGGTTCCGTTGCAGCCCCCAGCGGGGTGACCACGGGCGCGGGGGACTAGATCGGGGTGAGGCCGTGCTTGCGTTGCACGCGGGTGATCTGCTTGTCGCGCAGCAGGTTCAGCGACTTGCGCAATAACAGCCGGGTCTCGTGCGGCTGGATCACCGCGTCGATGAAGCCGCGCTCGGCGGCGATCCACGGCGTGGCCATGTTGAGGTTGTAACCCTCAATGAAGTCGGCGCGGATCTTCTGCACCTCCGGCGCCGTCGGATCCGGGAACCGCTTCACCAGCAGCTGGGCGGCACCCTCGGCGCCGATCACCGCGATGCGCGCGGTCGGCCACGCGAAGTTCAAATCCGCCGACAGCTGCTTGGATCCCATCACCGCGTATGCCCCACCGTATGACTTGCGGATGGTGATGGTCACCTTCGGCACATCGGCCTCGACGACGGCGTTCAGGAAGCGGCCGCCGCGCTTGATGATGCCGCCCTTCTCCTGCTGGACACCCGGCATGAATCCCGGCGTATCGACGACGAAAACCAAAGGCAGGTTGTAGGAATCGCAGAACCGGATGAACCGCGCGGCCTTGTCGGAAGCCTCGTTGTCGATCGACCCGGACAAGTGCATCGGCTGGTTGGCGACCACCCCGACCGGGCGTCCGTCGACCCGCGCGAACGCGGTGATGATCGCCGGACCCTGCTGCTCGGCCACATCGAAGACGTCGCCGTCGTCGAAGATCCGCAGCAGGATCTCGTGCATGTCGTAGGCCATGTTGTCGCTGTCCGGCACGATCGAGTCCAGCTCGTAATCATGCGGGGTCAGCTCCGGCTCCAGCCCGGGGTTGACGATCGGCGGATCGTCGAACGTGTTGGCGGGCAGGAACTCCAGGTAATCGCGGACGTACTGGAACGCCGCGGCCTCGCTCTCCACAACCTGGTGGATGTTGCCGTAGCGGGCCTGGGCATCGGCGCCGCCGAGTTCATCGAGCGAGACGTCCTCGCCGGTGACGTCCTTGATGACGTCGGGTCCGGTGACGAACATGTAGCCCTGATCCCGAACGGCCACGACGAGATCGGTCTGGATCGGTGAATACACCGCTCCCCCAGCGCATTTGCCGAGGATGATCGAGATCTCGGGAACCAGCCCGCGGAGCAGCTCGTGGCGGCGACCCAGCTCGGCGTACCACGCCAGCGACGTCACCGCGTCCTGGATCCGCGCGCCCGCCGAGTCGTTGATGCCGATGATCGGGCAGCCGACCATCGCCACCCACTCCATCAGCTTGGCCACCTTGCGGCCGAAGATCTCACCGACCGAGCCCTGGAACACCGTCTGGTCGTGGCTGAACACGCCGACCGGCCTGCCGTTGATCCTGGCGTGCCCCGTCACCACGCCGTCGCCGAACAACGCGTTCGGATCACCGGGCGTCTTCGCCAACGCGCCGATCTCCAGGAAGCTGCCCGGATCGACCAGGGCGTGGATTCGCGCGCGGGCGCTCGGAATGCCCTTTCTCTCCCGCTTGGCGACCGCCTTCTCCCCACCGGGCTCCTTGGCCTGTTCCAGCTTCTCGCGGAGTTCGGCGAGCAGTTCTGCGGTGGTCCTGGTGCGGATGGGCGGCAGAGATTCCGTCGTCACTTGCCCTGCTTCTCCTGATCGGTGTTGTCGGCCTCGATCTGGCTGATCGACTCGCTCATGTGCGCCCCGACCTTCGCAATGTACGGCTCGTCGATCACCTGGATGTGCTCGCCCCCGATCGGGACGACCTCCAGGTCAGAAACGAACTCCCCCCAGCCGCCGTCCGGCTTGCGGGTGGCGTAGCGCGGCTCGAAGTAGATCGCGTCGTCGTGGTAGCGGTCAGCCATGTACAGCGTGACCTTGCCGTCGTACGGCTTGATCTCGGCGGTATCGATGGCCCGCTGATCGAGATACGAGGTGCGCTGGTGCTCGATGATGCCGCCGGGGATCTGCACCCCGCTCTGGCTCACCACGTCGAGGACGTAGCGCACCTGGCCCTCGTCGTCGAGGGCCTCGAGTTCCTCGTAGGGGATCTCGGGGATCTCGACGTTGAACGTGCGCTCGGCGAAGCGGGCGTAGCGATCCCAGCGGGCGCGGGTCTCCTCCTTCGTCTGGGGGATCTCCTCACTCGGACGGACCGCGTCGATCAGACCGACGAACCGCACATCGGCGCCCGCCTGCTTGAGACCGATCGCGCACGCGTAGGCGAGCACACCGCCCAGCGACCAACCGGCCAGGACGAACGGGTGACCCTGCTTGTCTCCCGTCCAACCGTTGAGCTCCAACAGTTTCGGCACGTACTCGCGGGCGCGCTCCTCGATGGTGCCCTCGACGCGCTCGATGCCGTACATCGGTGTGTCCGCGGGCAACCGGTTGAGCAGCGGCTCGTAGACCACCGTCGAACCGCCGGCGGCGTGGAAGACGAACACCGGGATCCGGTCCGAGTCTTGGGACGGGGCGCGCAGGGTCCGCACGAAGCCGTCGACCTTGCCGCCTTCGAGGTAGTCGCGGACGGTGGTGGACAGCTCCTCGATGGTCTTCGCGGAGCGGACGTCGTCGGCGGTGATGGTGCCCTCGTCGACCCGCTCGGTCAGCCGCTCGGCGATCTTGGTCGCGGTCGCGTCATCGACGTCGGGCAGGTCGTTGAAGATGCCGCCCGGCGACTTACCGGTGACGATCGCCCACGTCGCGAACGTGACGCGTTCCGCGGCGTCGCGCGGTGGCACGTCGGAGCCGAGCGCTTCGGTGACCGCCTCCTGGGTGAGTACCTTGCTCGCCGCCGCGACCGTCGACTGTGACGGGCCGCCTGCGGCGGTTTGGGGCGTGGGGCCGCTCGGATCCGTCGGCGGCGGCGGAATCACCGGGCCGCTCGGGTCGGTCGGCGGCGGCGGGATGTCGGATTCCGTCGCCGTGCCCGCACTGGTCACCTCGGAGGCGACGCCGGTCTTCTCGGCCAACACCTGCTCGAGTTCGGCGACGGTGGTCGCACCGCCCATCAACTCGGCCTGTTCGGCCGCGATCTCCTCGGCGGTCTTGGTCTTCTGATGCTCGGCAAGCTGATCGACCTCGTCGCGGTGTTCGATCGCGTACTGGATCAGCTTCTCGACCGCATACAGGTTGGCGTCGCGCACCGCGGTCAGCTGGATCGGCGGCAGGTCGAAGTCGTACTCGACGCGGTTCTTGATCCGCACAGCCATCAGCGAGTCCAGGCCGAGCTCGATCAGCGGCACCTCCCACGGCAGGTCCTCGGGCTCGTAACCCATTGCCCCGCCGACGATCGCGCCGAGACGGTCGCGGATCGACTCACCGGAGTCCGGCGACCACTTCGCGAAGCCGGCGGCCAGGCCCGCACCCGCAGTCAGGTTGTCCTGCAGGATCTCGGCCGCGTCTTCTTCGGGATCGTCTGCGGGCGCCGCCGAAACCTGCTCGGCCACAGTCGCTCCCGTCGCCACCGCGACGGGCAGCGGCGCCGCGGCGCCGGTGCGGCTCACCACGGCGTCGTACACCAGGGTGAACGACTCGTCGATGCGCGCGTGCACCTGCACGCTGGCCCCTCCCGGATGGCGGGTCAGCGTCGTGACCAGCCGTGCGCCCTCACCGGGCACCGCGCGCTGTTCGGAGGCGACCGACTTGGCGTCGGGAATGACCTGAGCGGCAGCGGCTTTGACCAACCCGGCCAGATCCGGCTCACCCTTGGGGGCGTACTCCCAGACGTGCCTGCCGTCCGGGGTGGCGACGTGGTTGCCCGGCATCATCACCGAGCTGTCTCCGGTGAACCGCGCGTCGAGCCAGTGCGGTTTGCGCTTGAAGCGGGTCGGCGGGATGTTCGCGAAATCCAACGCCCCGGCCAACCCCTTGGACCGCCGGGGGAACAGCGTGCGGAAGTCCAGATCGTGGCCGTGCACGAACAGCTGGGCCATCGCCGCGGTCATCGAGTCGACCTCGTCCTGCTTGCGCGCCAGCGTCGCGATCAGCTGGGCGTCGTGCAGGCCGGTCGCCGCCGTCGTCAGGCCGACCTGCATGAGCGCCACCGGGTTCGGCGCTAACTCCAGGAAAGTCGTATGGCCGTTGTCGACGGCGTTGCGGATGCCGTGGGTGAAGTAGACGCTGTGACGCAGCCCCTTCTTCCAGTAGTCGACATCGTGGATGGTCTCACCGGGGCGCAGGTAACGACCCTCGTGCACCGTCGAGAAGTAACCGATCTTGATCGGATGCGGTTCGATCCCGACGAGTTCGGCGGCCAGCTCACCCAGCAGCGGATCCATCTGGGAGGTGTGGCTGGCGCCCTTGGTCTGCATCTTGCGGGCGAACTTGCCCTCTTGTTCGCAGCGCTCGATGATCGCGTCGACCTGGTCGGGCGGGCCGCCGATGACGGTCTGGGTCGGCGCGGCGTAGACGCATACCTCGAGATCCTTGAAATCGGCAAATACGGTATCGATCTCGTCGGCCGAATACTCGACCAGCGCCATCAACCGGATCCATTCGCCGAACAGCATGGCCTCGCCCTCACCCATCAGGTGAGCACGCGAACAGATGGCCCGGGTGGCGTCCTCCAGTGACAGGCCGCCCGCGAAATACGCGGCGGCGGCCTCGCCGAGCGACTGGCCTACCACCGCAGCGGGTTTGGCGCCGTGGTGCTTGAGCAACTCACCGAGCGCGATCTGCAGGGCGAAGATCACGGTCTGGACGACTTCGATGGGGTACTCGCAGGTCTCATTGGTGTAGTCGACCGCGTCATCGAGGATCAGCTCGAGGATCGAATAACCCCGTTCATCCTGGATGAGCGCATCGACCTTGTCGATCCACTCTGCGAACACCTCGTTGCGCAGATACAGGCTCTTGCCCATCTTGCGGTGCTGGGCACCGAAACCCGCGAGCACCCACACGGGCCCGTTCGTCACCGGGCCGTCGGCGCTGAACACGCTCGGGTGCTGCTTGCCCTCGGCCACGGCGCGCAGGCCCTTGATGGCCTCGTCGTGGTCGTGGGCCAGCACCACCGCGCGCGAACGCCCGTGGTTGCGCCGCGACAGCGCGCGGCCGATCGACTCCAGCGACGACGCGCGTCCCTCGGGGCTGTCGATCCAGTCGGCCAGCTCGGCGGCCGTGGCCTTTTTCCGCGATGTCAGGAAACCCGAAACCGCCAGCGGTACAACCGGTGCCGGCTGCTCACCGGCCTCCATCTCCTCGCGGGCTGCCTCGAGCAGGCGCTTGGCCTCGTCCGTCAGGCCGGGCAGTTCGGGCTCGTCCTGCAATGCGTGCGCTGGCTGGTCCAGAGCGTCGTCGTCATCGTCATCGATGAATTCGCCGTACTCGTCCATCCGCACCCCGCCGATGTAGACGGCGTTCGCGTCAGACGACTTGTCTTGCCCGGTTTCGGGTTCCGGCTCCGGTTCGGGCTCGACGAGGTCCGACGGCAGCACCTCGCGCAGCACGAGGTGGGCGTTGGCGCCGCCGAAACCGAACCCCGAGACGCCGGTAATCGCATAGCCGCTGTAGCGCGGCCAGTCGGTGACGGTGTCGGCGACCTTGAGGTGCACACCGTCGAAGTCGATGTAGGGGTTGGGGCCTGCGTAGTTGATCGACGGCGGGATCTTGTCGTTGCGCAGGGCCAACGTCATCTTCGCCAGGCTCGCCGCGCCCGCCGCCGACTCCAGGTGTCCCACATTGGATTTGATCGCGCCCAGCAGCGCCGGCTTGTCGGCCGCCCGCCCCCTGCCCACGACGCGGCCGAGCGCGTCGGCCTCGATCGGATCACCGAGGATGGTGCCGGTGCCGTGCGCCTCGATGTAGTCGACGAGGCGCGGGTTGATGCCGGCGTCCTTGTACGCCTTGCGCAGCACCTCGGCCTGCGCGTCGGGATTGGGCGCGAGCAGACCGTTGGACCGGCCGTCGTGGTTGACCGCGCTGCCCGCGATCACGGCGAGGATCTCGTCGCCGTCGCAGCGGGCATCCGAAACCCGCTTGAGCACAAGCATTCCGCCGCCCTCGGAACGGGCGTAGCCGTCGGCGTCCTGCGAGAACGACTTGATCCGGCCGTCCGGCGCGAGCACCCCGCCGACTTCGTCGAAGCCGACCGTCACCAGCGGGGTGATCAACGCGTTGACGCCGCCGACGACAACGACGTCGGCCTCACCCGAGCGCAGCGCCTGCACACCCTGGTGCGCGGCGACCAGCGAACTCGAGCAGGCGGTGTCGACGGCCACCGAGGGGCCGCGGAAGTCGTAGAAGTACGAAACCCGGTTGGCGATGATCGAACTCGCCGTGCCGGTGATCGCGTACGGGTGGGCGATCGACGGGTCCGACATGGCCAGGAAGCTGTAGTCGTTCAGCGAGCTGCCGATGTAGACACCGACGTTGCCGCCGCGCAGGCTCGATGCGGGGATACGGGCGTTTTCCAGTGCCTCCCAGGTCAATTCGAGCGCCATCCGCTGTTGCGGATCGATGTTGTCGGCCTCCATCTTCGACAGCGCGAAGAACTCGGCGTCAAACCCCTTGATGTCGGTCAGGTAGCCGCCGCGGGTGCGGGCCTTGGCGACGCGCTCGGCGATGCGGGGTTCGCCGAGGAACTCCTCCCAGCGGCCCTCCGGCAGATCGGTGATCGCGTCACGGCCCTCCAGGAGCGCCTGCCACGTCTCGTCGGGGGTGTTCATGTCACCGGGGAAGCGGGTGGCCAGGCCGACGATCGCGATGTCCTCGACGTCGCGCGTCCGCGTCCAGTCCTCGTCGTCATCGCCGGCATCCTCGACCTCCGGCTCACCCTCGACGATCACCGTGGCCAGCGACTCGATGGTGGGGTGGCGGAACGCGACGGTGGCGGTCAACGTGACGCCGGTGAGGTCCTCGATGTCGCTGGCCATCGCCACGGCGTCGCGCGACGACAGCCCCAGTTCGACCATCGGCGCGCTCTCGCTGATCGAGTCGGGTGACTGACCGGTGGCGTTGCCGATCCAGTTGCGCAGCCACTCGCGCATCTCGTTGACCGTCATGTCGGTCCTCGGGGCGGTCAGCGGCTTCTCGGGTGCCAGCTGGATGTCGTCGCCGGACGGCATCTCGGGTTGCTGCGAATCGTCCTGTGTATCAGCCATATTCGAGTTGGTCTCAGTCACTCTCGTCGGGGAACGCATTGGCGATCTTCCCGCTGCGCAGACTGCCGTCCAGGTAGGCCGCGCGGCACGCCCGACGGCCGATCTTGCCGCTCGAGGTGCGCGGGATCGCGCCCGCGGGGGTCAGCAGTACGTCGCGGACCGTGACGCCGTGGCGCACGGCGATCGCGGCGCGGATGTCGTCGGCGATGGGACCCATGTCGAGCTTGTGGGCGCCGGGTGCCCGCTCACCGACGATCACCAGCTGCTCGGAGGTGTCGTCGGGATCGCGCTTGAGTCCGGAGTGGGCGTTGTCGAACACCTCGTCCGGCAACTGGTTGGCGGGCACCGAGAACGCCGCGACGAAGCCGGTGCGCAACGCCTTGGTGGCCTCCTGCGCGGAGTACTCCAGGTCCTGCGGATAGTGGTTACGCCCGTCGATGATCACCAGATCCTTGACGCGACCTGTGATGTAGAGCTCGCCGTCGTAGTAGGCACCCAGGTCGCCGGTGCGCACCCAGGTCGCGTCGTCGGTCGCGCCTTCGGCGTGCGACGGGTTGGTCCGCGACTTGAGGATGTTCTGGAACGTCGCGATGGTCTCCTCGGGCTTCCCCCAGTAACCCGTGCCCATGTTCTGACCGCTGATCCAGACCTCGCCGATCTGCCCGTCGGGCAGCTCGGTGGCGGTGTCGTTGTCGACGATGACCGCCCACTCGGCGATGCCGATCTTGCCGGCGCCGGCCTGCGGAACGGCCTTGGGCGAATCCTCGGACACCGGAACGAAGCGGCCGACGTTGAGCTCGTCGCGGTCCACCGGAGTGATCGTCGGTTCGGCGTCCATCGGCGTGGTCGACACGAACAGCGTGGCCTCGGCCAGGCCGTAAGAGGGCTTGATCGCCTTGGGCTGGAAACCGAACGGGCCGAAGGCCTCGTTGAACCGCCGCACGGTTGCCGCTGAGATCGGTTCGCTGCCGTTGAGGATGCACTTGACGTTGGACAGGTCGAGCGGCGGCTCGCCGTCCTTGGGCACGCCGCGGGCAGCGGCATGGTCGAACGCGAAGTTCGGGGCCACCGAGATGGTCCCGCCGGTGTCGCCTTCCTTGCGGGCCATTTCACGGATCCAACGGCCGGGGCGGCGCACGAACGCGGCCGGGGTCATGAACGTGATGTAGTGGCCGAGCATCGGCGACAGCAGCACTGTGATCAGGCCCATGTCGTGGAAGAACGGCAGCCAGGACACACCGCGGTCGCCTTCCTGGCCGTCGAGCGCCTCGATCACCTGCACCACGTTGGTGGCCAGGTTCAGGTGGGTGATCTGCACGCCGGTCGGGATCCGCGTGGAACCCGAGGTGTACTGCAGGTAGGCGATGGTGTGCTCGTCGACCTCGACGGGCTCCCAGGTGGCGCCGACCTCGTTGGGCACCGCGTCGACTGCGATGACGCGCGGACGCTGGTTGGCGGGGCGGGTGCGGAAGAACTTGCGCACACCCTCGGCCGCATCGGTGGTGGTCAGGATCGCCGACGGATGGCAGTCGTCGAGCACGGCGTGCAGGCGGCCCACGTGGCCGGGTTCGTTCGGGTCGAACAGCGGCACCGCGATGCGGCCCGAGTACAGGGTCCCGAAGAACGCGACGAGGTAGTCGAGGTTCTGCGGGCACAGGATCGCGACGCGGTCACCGGGCTGGGTGACCTGTTGCAGACGCGCACCGACCGCGCGGTTGCGGGCGCCGAAGTCGGCCCAGCGCAGATCGCGGGCGACTCCGTCGCGCTCGCTGGAGAAGTCCAGGAAGCGGTAGGCGAGCTTGTCTCCACGCACCTTCGCCCATCGTTCGACGTGTTTGACCAGGCTCCCGTTGTCGGGAAACTTGATCAGTCCGTCCTTGATGAACGGGTTATGGAACCCCATCGCACTCTCCTGTCAGCGGCACACGCTTCTCGATGCCGATTGCACTTAATTCTTCCGAGCCGCCCCCAAGCCCCGCACCCCGCAAAATGGTACCGGTCGGCTATTCGCTTACTGCTCTTAGTTTTTTCTTAATGTTAGGTGACGTGGTGGCGCCGTCCAAATCAGGTCTGGTCACAGGTCAGCCATGTTTCGGCTGCGGAGCGTTATCGATCTTTTCCTGTGCCCAGCGCTGCGTCCACTGGGTGGCCGACAGTCCGTCGAGACTCCAGAACTGCGTGGTGGCGTACATCGCGTGAATCGGTTGTCCCGCACCGCCGAGCAGGATGTCGATTGTCTTGGGCAGGTTCATGATGTTGAACGCCTCCGGCGGCGCCGAGCAGATCAGGTCACCGGGAGCGCAGATCTCGTTGACGCGGTCGTTGAGTGCGCCGAACCCGCCGGGCCGGGGACCCGTCATGGCCAGGCCCATCCCGTCGAGCATGGGCACGTCGCGCAGCGTGATCTCCGCCCCTTGACCCGGCGGGTTGGGTCCGACGTCCACGCCAACGCCGGTCTGCCGTCGCCCGTCAGCGATCAACGTCACACCCAGCACCAGATCCTCGTCAACGGGGCCGCGTCCGTTGCCGATATCGCTGGCGATGTCACCGGCGATGACGGCGCCCTGGGAGAACCCGGCGATCACGTAACTGGTCAGCGGGCAGCGCTCGTTCATCTCCGTCATGGCCTTGACCGTCGCGTGGAAGCCCTCGGCGCGGCTGTCGTTGTAGGTCATCTGTCCGTCCTGCGAGAACGGATTGTGGAACTGCGCGGTGTACGGGACGGTGAACACCTCGAGCCGGTCGTTCGCGAACTGTCCGCGGATCGGGTTGGTGACATTGAGCAGCAGCGCGATCGGGAACTGAGTCGGGTTGAACGGGTCGAGTTGCGGTGAGGACTCCCACGTGCCAGGAACCGAGATCATCTGCACGTCGGGGCAGCTCGCATCCTGGAACTCCGGTCGCGGCTTCTTGGTCGGGCTGATCCCGGTCGGAGGCACGGCCGTGGGCGGGACGCCGCTCGGGCCGTCGGGCTTCCGCAGGATCACAACGACGATGATGATCAACAGCACCACCACGAGTGCCATCGCGCCGGCCGCGACGAGCGCGAGGATACGGTGGCGTTTCCGCCGGTTGGTTGTGGCCATGTGTCGGTTGGGCTCCTGCTAGCAGAGTCGTTCGGTTGCGATGCGAATGTAATCGGCGGTCGCCGCGTCGACGTTGACGGTCGGCTTCCTACCGGAGATGTGATCCATCGCATCGCCGCGCACCAGCGGATAGATCGAATCCCAGACCTTCTGGTCGTCGTGCCTGGCGGCACGGGCTTGGCACACGTATGACCCGACACGCAGCGCCAGCAGGTCGCTGGACGGCTTCACCCCGGCCGCGGTGAGAGCGTCGAGATAGCTTCGCTGCCGATCGGTCAGCACGAGCGTGTTGGAGTGCCCGGTCGCCGACGGCGGGGCCGCTGTCTCGCTGGGCCGACTGGGCGCAGGCGCGGCCTCCGACGTCGGCAAACCCATGGCCGCCATGACGTCGGGGCCCGAACACCCGGTCAGCAACGCCGTCGCCGCAGCTATCAGCAGCGAGCCTGCCGCAGTCGTCCGTACCGAGCGTTGCACTCCTCCAAGGTACCGGCTGCCGACGTGCGGTCCCGGTTCGGAAACAGCGGGTCTTCGGCTAAGCGATCGTCGCCGCCAACTCGCCGCTCATGGCCGCGAGCTGACCGCTCCAGGAACCCCAGTCGTGGTTGCCGCTGGTCGGAAAGTCGAAGTGTCCGTTCTTGCCGCCGACGGAACGGTAGTGCTGGTAGAACTCGCGATTGGTGCCCGACGCGATGTCGCAGTAGCCGATCATCGCGGGCGGATCGGTGCACCCTCCGACCGGACCGCTCCACACCCACAGCCGAGTGTTGTTGTCGGCCAGCAACTGGACATGGACGTTGGGCGAATGCCACTTCCACCGGCCCAGCTGTGGCAGTCCCCACATGTTGCGGGTCTCGACGCCGCCGAACTGCGCGAGCCCGGCGGTGATGGCGCCGTCGACGCCGGTGCGCTCGGGGGTCAGGAAACCCGACAGGGAGCCGGCGAAGCGGTAGCGATCCGGATGGAAGGTGGCCATCGCCATCGCGCCGTACCCGCCCTGTGCCGCCCCCACGATGCCGTGCCCCGACGGCGCCAGGCCCTTGTTGGCGGCCAGCCAGTTCGGCAGCTCGTCGGCGAGGAACGTCTCCCACTGGCGGCTGCCGTCGGCCTCCCAGTTCGTGTACATGCTCCACGCGCCGCCCGCGGGCGCGGCCACCGAGATGCCCTTACCCGCCAGAGTGTTCATCGCATTGCCCGCGGTGACCCAGTTGCTGACGTCGGGTGCGGCATTGAACGCGTCGAGCAGCACGACCGCGTGCGGGCCGCCGCCCTGGAAGGCGACGGGGATGTCGCGTCCCATCGCCGCCGAGGGCACCATCAGCATCTCGACTTGCGCCTCGGCCTTCGGCGCGACGGCCGTACCCGCGGTCCACAGACCGGCGGCCAGCGCCACGGTCAAGATCGCCCGGAAGATCCCCTGCATCGGCTCGCCCACCTCACATTGGTCTGCTGTCCCCGCGCGAGGTAGTCAATCACACACCGGCGCGGGCGTGGTCGGAAAAGGCCGACGGCGGCGACCCCGAAGGATCGCCGCCGCCGACTATGAACCTATTGCCGTACCAGTCAGTTACCGGCGTCCGTCGTCGTGACCGAGGCCTCGGTCGCGATCGGGGTCGACGGCTGCGGCGTGGCGCCGAGCACGCGCTGGATGTCCGGCTTCATCTGCTGGAGCTGCTGACCCCAGTACGGCCAGTCGTGCGTGCCGCCCTGCGGGAAGTTGAACACGCCGTTCTTACCGCCCGCGGCCAGGTACTGCTCCTGGAACGTCTCGTTGGTGCGCAGCGTGAAGCTCTCCAGGAACTTCGCGTTGAAGTTGTCACCGGCGACGCGGCCGTTGATCTCGGCCGGCTTGCCGTTACCGCAGAACACCCAGATGCGGGTGCCGTTGGCGACCAGCTTGTCGATGTTGACCATCGGGTCGTTGCGCTTCCACGCGGGATCACTCGACGGGCCCCACATGTCCTCGGACTCGTAGCCGCCGGCGTCACCCATCGACAGCCCGACCAGCATCGGCCACCAGCCCTCGGACAGGTTCAGGAACCCGGACAGCGAGGCGGCGTACTGGAACTGCTGCGGGTAGTAGATCGCCAGCGTCATCGCGGCCGATCCGGCCATGGACAGCCCGACTGCGGCATTGCGGTTCGGGTTCACGCCCTTGTTGGCGGCGAGGTATGCGGGCAGTTCCTGGGTCAGGAACGTCTCCCACTTGTAGGTCTGGCAGCCTGCCTTGCCGCAGGCCGGCTTGTACCAGTCGCTGTAGAAGCTGGACTGGCCACCCACCGGCATGATCACCGCGAGGCCGGAGTCCAGATACCACTCGAAGGCCGCAGTTTCGATGTCCCAGCCGTTGAAGTCATCGCGGGCACGAAGACCGTCGAGCAGATACACGCCCGGCGCGTTCGGCCCGCCGTTCTGGAACTGAACCTTGATGTCACGGCCCATCCCTGCGGACGGAACCATGAGGTACTCGACCGGCAGACCCGGACGAGAGAAAGCCTCCGCGGTGGCCGAGCCTCCGATGGCGCTCACCAAGCCCGGCAGCACGGCGGCCGCCAGGGCGGCTCCCGCCAGCCGGCGGACCCAGGCACCCCGGATCTTGCCAACGAACTTCATGCGTCATCTATCCCATCTGTTGTATGCCGCACGCGGAAATGCCGCTCAGGCAAGCCGCGTAACCCGTGCAGTCAACCACACGTCGGCGTGATCTACCCATTCGAGAGATGTCCACCCTGGTCACGCCGCTCCACCGCGGAGTGTTGTGACCAGGTCGGGTTTCAGGGTTTGCAGCTGCGCACCCCAGTCCGGCCACGCGTGATTTCCCTGAGGAGGGAATTCGAACGTGGCGTTGTTTCCTCCGGCCGTCAGGTAGGCCGTCTGGAAGTCTTTGCTGCTCTTCAACGTCATCGATTCCAGGCTGCGGGCATCGAAGGTCTGGTTCGGGTCGGTGTCGGCTTCTCGCGGTGCGGATCCGCTTGGGGCACAGTGAATCCACAGGCGAGTGTTGTTGGCCGCCAACCTGGCCGCCTGGTGGACCGGGTCGTGACGCTTCCACGCCCCGTCCCACGGCGCACCCCACATGTTGTCGACGCTGTAACCGCCGGCGTCGAGCATGGCCACCCGGATGGCCTGCTGCATCGACGGCGCCGACGGGTTCAGGGGACCCGAAAGCGACGCAGCATAAGCGAACTGATGTGGGTGGTGGGCCGACAGGATCAGCGCCGCGCTGCCCGACATCGACACGCCCACGACCGCATTGCCGGTGGTGGAGACGTCTTTGTTGGCGGCCAGCCACGCGGGCAGCTCGTCGGTCAGGAAGGTTTCCCATTTGTAGGTGTAGGGCTGGCTGTTGTAACTCGAGGGCGTGTACCAGTCGGCGTAGAAGCTGGCCTCCCCGCCCACCGGCATCACGGTGGCCACCCCGGACTCGAAAAACCACTCGAATGCGGCGGTTTCGATGTCCCAGCCGTTGTAGTCGTCGCGGGCCCGCATGCCGTCGAGGAGATACACCGCCTTCTGGTCGCCCAATTCCGTTCCGGCAGGCTGGAATTGGACGCGCACGATGCGGCCCATCGACGGGGAATAGACGTCGAGGTACTCGACGGGAAGTCCCTCGCGGGAGAACGCGCTGGCCGGCGCCGCCGCGCCGACCGCGGCGGCCCCGCTCGGCAGCGCCACGGCCGCGGCTGCCGCCGCCAGCACACGGCGAAGCCAGGTTCGCACAGGTCGATCCATCCGTTCGTATCTCGGGCGCCGCGAAAAGAGCAGTTCGCGTCTGTCTATCGGTCCGGAGGGGTCGCGGCGTTACGGACCCGTGGCGGGCATGCCCCTGTACGGCTCGGATACCGGTTCCGGCAGGGGCAAATCACAGCGTTGGAGCTCATAGAGGGGCACGCGGTCGATCCGGTACTGCGTGAACTGGTAGGCGTGCACGAGATTGGACAGGAACCGACGCGGGCTCATCGGGCCGCGCACCGAGTTCAGCATCGCGTCGGTCTCCGGACACTTCAGCGCCGCCTCGGCCTGTCTGACCCAGTCCTCGTCGATGTAACCCGGAATGAACGGCGGCTCTTTGAGGAACGGTCCCTCCGCGATCGCCCAGTCGGCGAACAGGTTCTTGTCGTGGCCGATTCGGCCGTCCTCGAGGCGTTCGGTGTGTGCGGCCAATGGATTGGCCAGCCCGATCTGGTCGATGACCCGAACGTCGAGTCCGACGTTCATGCCCAGCATGCCGAGGTTGGTGAAGAAGACCGTGTGTGGACCTCGGTAGTCGGCCGGCGCGTCCGGTGGCGGTGGCAGCGCGGGAACCACGTCCCACTGGTCATAGTTGCCCGACGGCAGCAGCAGTGCACCGTCGGGTGTGTTCTCCAACGCCTCGAGCACCGCGCGCATCCGCGGATAGTCCAGGTAGTCCGCGGCGGTCAGCGGGTGCGCATGGCCCGTGGCCTGGGAGTAGAACCGCCGCTCGTCGACGATGCCGGAGTACGTGACGCGGGTGGCGTCCCGGCCCATTCCCGGCGAATTGGCCGCCCACAGCGCCCACCCCGCGACCGCCACCCACAGCACGGTGGTGGCGCCCACGAACAGATAGCCCGCGCCGCGGGCCATCCGGGTCTCGTCGGGAAGGACGACGGGGATCACCGCGACCGGCGCCAGCATCACGAACAGCGGGGTCAGGAGCACCCTGCCGTGCATGAAGTCCCCGCCCTGACGGATCCAGTAGATCGCCTGCAGCAGACCGCTGACGAGAAAGAAGACCACCACCGCGGCGGGGCTCTGCACCATCCGCGCCAGGCGTCCGGAGCCCGGGGCCATCGCGGCGCGATTCGGCCGGGGACGCCCGCGGATCACCCACACGACCCCGGCGAGCCCGGCGAGCAGGATCGCCGGCGCCCACAGCAGGTACGGCTGGTTGAAGTTCGCCAGGTAGACGAAGCCCTGCGACCATTTCGCTCCGCCCGCGTCCTTGGCCACCGCGGTATTGGGAACCACCAGGCCGTAGTAGCCCATCCGGAAGATCTGATACGCCACCGGAAGCAGGCCGCCCGCGACGATGATCACCGCGCGGCGACGCCAGTCGCGCACCGCGATCAGCATCATCACGAGTGCCGACCCGCCGATCAGGGCGAGCTCGGGCCGAACCAGCACGCTCAGACCCGCAACGAAAGCCAGTGCGATGTCGAAGGTTCCGCCTGCCGGGGGTGACGCCGGGGTCCCGAGGGGTTGTCTGCGGATTGTCGGTGCGCCTCCGCGCAGGACAGGGGCAGAAGTCGCCCGGTGGCCGCGCGGTCGCTGGGCCCAGCACACCATCATCCACCACAGCAGGCCCAGATATGCCAGTACCAAACCGTTTTCGAGCCCGGAGGTGGCGAAGTCGCGCGCGGGCGGAAGCGCGATGTAGACGAGCACGCCCGCGGGTAGCATCAGCGCACGCCGGCCTTGCAGGCTCGGCGCATACAACCGGCCGGTGCCCAGCATCACGAACGCCACACCCAACAGGCTGAGCACCAGCGCCAGCACGAGCACGACGTACTCCAGCCGCACGGAGCCACCCACCAGCGCGCCGAAGTAGACCAGGTAGGTCCACGCGGTCGAAGTATTGGCCTCGACCCGCTCACCGGCGTTGAACACCGGCCCGTTGCCCGCCAACAGGTTTCGCACGGTGCGCAGCACGATCAGGCCGTCGTCGGCTATCCAGCGCCGCTGCCATGCGCCCCAGCCGAACAGCACCACGACCAACACCACGTTGATCCACAGGCTGATCCGGACCGTGTTGTCGTAACGGAACGCGGGCCAGCGGGCGAGGTTGCGTTCGATCTCACCGACCCACCCGCCCGGCACCGGTCGGCGGAGGGTCTCAGCTGAGGAAGACGGCGGCACCGATGGTCCCGATCCACGCCAGCAGCAACAGCTGCAGTACCCGGTCTTTGAGCGCGATCTCCTCGGGCTCCCCGGCCAATCCGCCGTCGACGTCGACCGCGTACCGAAGGATTGCGATGGTGATCGGAATGATCGTGACCGCATACCACGACGCGGTGGTGCCATCACGTTCGAAGGCCCACAGGCCGTAGCAGAGCACCATCGCCGTGGCCGACAACGTCCACACGAAGCGCAGATACGACGCCGTATAGCTCTCCAGTGACTTGCGGATCTTGGCACCCGTGCGTTCGGCGAGCTGTAGTTCGGCATACCGCTTGCCGGCCACCATGAACAGCGAACCGAACGTCATCACGAGCAGGAACCATTGCGACAGCGGGATGCCCGCCGCGGCGCCGCCGGCGATGGCGCGGATCAGGTACGCCGACGACACGATGCAGATGTCGAGCACCGCTTGGTGTTTGAGGCCGAAGCAGTACGCCAACTGCATGCCGATGTAGACCGCGATGACCACCGTCAGGTTGGTCGAGGCGAGCACCGAGATGGCCAGTGCCGCGGCCGCCAACACCACAGCTGCGATGTAGGCCAACCATTCCGGGACCACACCGGCAGCGATCGGCCGGAACCGCTTCGTGGGATGCTGACGATCGGCTTCCACGTCGCGGGCGTCGTTGACCAGATAGATCGACGAGGCGGCCAGCGAGAACGTCACGAACGCGATCAGGATGTTGATCGCGACGCTGCCGTAGTCGTATTGGACGTCGCCGCCGAGGGAGGCGATCGGCGCGGCCAGCACGAGCAGGTTCTTCACCCATTGGCGCGGTCGGATCGCCTTGATAAGACCCGTCGCGGCGTTGCGCGGCGGGCCCTTCTGCGGTGCCGGTTGTCCATTCATCGGCCGTACGCTCTCTGCGCTGCTGTCACTGGAGATGCTCATGCGTTCCCTTCGGCGCGGTCGGCCACCGTGCCGACGGCCTTCGCGACGACTGCCCCGACCGCGACGCCGGTGAGGACGTCGCTGGGGTAGTGCACGCCGAGTACCAACCGCGACAACGCCATCGGCGGCACCAGCAGCGCAGGCAGCGGCAACCCGGTGACCCGGGCCATCAACACCGACGCCGCCGTCGTCGACGTCGCGTGCGCGGACGGGAAGCTCAGCCGGCTCGGCGTGCCGACATTGACCGAGATCGCGGGATGGTGCGGCCGTTCGCGGCGGACCACCCGCTTGATCAGCACCGCGGCGGCGTGTGCGGTAAACGCACCGGCGCCCACGGCCAGCCAGTCACGCCGACGGTCGGCCTGAAACAGCGCCCCCAACAGGGCTATTGCCAACCAGCCGAGGCTGTGCTCGCCGAAATGGGACAACGCGCGCGCCGTCGAAAGGACCCCGGGGCGGTCACCGAGCGCGGACTGCACGGCGACCAGAGCGGCCTCCTCGCCGCGCTGGTCCCGCGGGCGAAGAGCGGCGTCCCCGACCACAGGGCTCAGCAGCGAGCTCTCATCCATGTGCAGACGACTCCAAGAGGACCGTCTCCCACTTCTGCTTGCTCGTCAGAGTCGGCAACGCCTCGCGGTAGACCTTGCGCATCCGGTTGAACTTGCGCGCGAGGCGCGCCTGGCGCTTGAGTGATTCGCGCAGCAGCTCGAACATCTTCTCGCGGTCGCGCTGGCGGTACACGACACCGCGGCCGTCGGCGGTCGTCACTGTGACGCCGTCCACCCGGCACAGCGAGAACCACCGGGCATCCTGGGTGGCGACGTTGATCTGGGGCCGCCGGTGGTGTTCGGGGTCATGCGGCCGCAGCTGGTGAATCACGCCGCGCGACAACCGCGTCGAGATGGCCACCGCGTTGGTGGGGATCCGCACCTTCTTGCGCCAGCGCTTGTCCGACGGCGTCGGCAGCTCGGCCGCGCTCGGCAGCACCACCGCGTCCGGGTACTGCTGACGCATCTTGCGCACCTCGGGCAGCGCCGACTCCAGGATCGAAAACAGGTGTTCGGGCCCGGCCAGGAAATCGTCCATCGCCTTGTTCTGGATCGCAACGGTCGAATACTCAAGGCACAGAAGGTGTTTGAGTGTCGCCTTCAGATGGCTGGCGATCAGCCCGCTGACATTGCCGTCCCAGTGCAGCGCGGCGACGACCAGCCGGTTGCGCAAGTGGAAGTAGGCCTGCCAGTCGATCGCGTCGTCCTTGTCGCTCCATGCCATGTGCCAGATCGCGGCGCCGGGAAGCGTGACGGTCGGATAGCCGTGCTCGCCGGCGCGCAGGCCGTAGTCGGCGTCGTCCCACTTGATGAACAGCGGTAGCGGCTGGCCGAGCTCCTCGGCGACCTGACGCGGGATCATGCACATCCACCAGCCGTTGTAGTCGACGTCGATGCGGCGGTGCAGCAACCTGCTACGCGCTGAATCCTCGTCCGCCAGAGCGTGCTTGGCGAAGTTGTGGTCGTACTCGGTGTTGACCGCGTTGGTCCACATGAAGTTCTCGGAGTCCACCATCTCCCCCATCACGTGCAGGTGCGAGGGCTCCTGGAGGTTGAGCATCTGGCCGCCGACCAGTGTTGGTGTCTTCGCGAACCGGTTCATCGCTAGCGCCCGCAGGATCGAGTCGGGCTCGACGCGGATGTCGTCGTCCATGAACAGGATCTGTTCACAGTCGGTGTTCTTCAGCGCCTCGTACATCACCCGGCTGTAGCCGCCGGAGCCGCCGAGGTTCGGCTGGTTGTGAATGGTCAACCGGTTCCCGAGGGCGGCCGCGGCCTCATCGAAGTTCGGATGGTCCTTGGCCTTGTTGTTCCCCTGATCGGAGACGATGACGGCGCTGATCACCTCGTCCACCAACGGATCCGACGTCAGCGCCGCCAGCGCGTTGACGCAGTCCGCGGGACGGTTGAAGGTCGGGATGCCGACGGCGATGTTGGCTCGGCTCGGTGCAGGCACCGGCGCGTACCAGCCGGCGTGGTGCAGTGTCGAGGCCGCATCGGTGGCGATGTCGAACCAGATCCAGCCACCGTCCTCGAACGGGCCCAGCTCGACCTCGAACTCGACATGAGCGGGTTCACCCGCGCGCTCGCTGACGATCGGGGCGCCACCGACCGTGATCCGCGCGCCGGTGGCCTTCGACCGGTAGACGTCGACCCGCGCGCTGCCGGTCAACTCGACCCGCAACACCACCGACTGCAGGATCGACCAACGCCGCCAGTAGCTGGCCGGGAACGCGTTGAAGTAGGTCGCGAACGACACCTGCGATTCGGTGCCGATCTCGAGTTCGGTGCGCGACGGCGCGTGTGCGCGCTTGGCGTTGGTTTCCGCTTCCTCGATGTAGAGCTTGCGGACGTCATGGGGTTCGCCTGGACGCGGCAGAATCACGCGGGCCAGCAGGCTGACCGCCTTCGACTCTGCGGATTCCAGTGCGCCGGAGGGAATCTCGCTCATGCGCTACTGCTTTCTGGGCCCGGTTCGGTCAGTGGCGCACCGTCACGCAGGTGCGGTGCGAGTGTGTTGTCGTACATGCTCAACGCGCTGGCGATGGCCATGTGCATGTCCAGGTACTGGTAGGTCCCCAGCCTGCCCCCGAACAACACCTTGGCAGAAGCGGTTTCGGCCTTGGCTCGGGCCCGGTAAGCGGCCAGCAACGCGCGGTCGGCTTCGGTGTTGATCGGATAGTAGGGCTCGTCGTCGTTGTCGGCGAACCGGGAGAACTCGCGCATGATGACCGTCTTGTCGGTCGGATACGTGCGCTCGGGGTGGAAGTGCCGGAACTCGTGGATCCTGGTGTATGGCACATCGAGGTCGTTGTAGTTCATCACCGGTGTGCCCTGGAAGTCCCCGGTGTCGAGCACCTCCATCTCGAAGTCGAGGGTGCGCCACCCCAGCCGTCCGTCGACATAGTCGAAGTACCGGTCGAGCGGACCGGTGTATACGACCGGCGCATCGGGGTTCTCGGCGCGCAGTCGGTCGCGGACGTCGAACCAGTCGGTGTCCAACCGGACCTCGATGCGGCCGTCGGCGGCCATGTTCTCCAACCACTTGGTGTAGCCCTCGGCGGGCAGCCCCTCGTAGGTGTCGTTGAAGTAGCGGTTGTCGAACGTGTAGCGCACCGGAAGCCGGGTGATGTTGGCCGCGGGCAGGTCCTTGGGATCGGTCTGCCACTGTTTGGCCGTATAGCCCTTGACGAACGCCTCGTAGAGCGGGCGCCCGATCAGCGAGATGGCCTTCTCTTCGAGGTTCTGCGCGTCCTCGGTCTTGATCTCGGCGGCCTGCTCCCTGATCAGTTGTCGCGCCTCATCGGGGGTGAAGTACTTGCCGAAGAACTGCGACACCAGCCCCAGCCCCATCGGGAACTGATAGGCCTGACCGCCGTGCATCGCGTACACCCGGTGCTGGTATCCGGTGAACTCGGTGAACTGACGCACGTAGTCCCAGACCCGCTTGTTGGAGGTGTGGAACAGGTGCGCGCCGTACTTGTGCACCTCGATACCGGTCTGCGGCTCGGCCTCGGAGTAGGCGTTACCGCCGATGTGCGGGCGACGCTCGATGACGAGCACCCGCTTATCCAGCTGGGTCGCCACGCGCTCGGCAATCGTCAGGCCGAAGAATCCGGAGCCGACGACAAAGAGGTCAAAACGGGCTCCGGAGAGCGGAGCGACCGGAGAAACAGGCGTGGTCATCGGCAGCAAGGGTATCCGACCGCGAGCGCACTGCCCGAATCCGACAGGAGCCGAATATTGCGATCGGCTCACGATTACATATCGTCACTTTCGCCTCAGAAGTCACACCAGTACCGTCGATCACGTCGGTCCCGACTACCGACAGCGCACGACCTGGGCTGTTCACCTGAATCGCCTAGCCGAACCACAAAGCGACCACTAATAGTCGTAGCCCATGTATTGAGGAGACTTCCGTGCCGAACCGACGTCGACGCAGGCTGTCGACAGCCACGAGCGCAGTCCTGGCCTTGGCAGTCGCGAGTCCCGCTGCAGTAGTCGCCGTGACCGAGCTGACGGAGGCCACCAAGCCGGCCCCCCAGCACCGTGAATTCGTCCAGGCGGCGACGATCACCGATCTTCCGAATGAGCTGATGTCCGCCTTGACGCAGGGCCTCTCGCAGTTCGGCATCAACCTTCCGCCGATGCCGACCGGCATTCTGACCGGAACGGGCTCGAGCTCGCCCACCACGCTGACGTCTCCGGGCCTGACCACGCCGGCGCTCACCACCCCCGAGCTGACGTCGCCCAGCCTGACGGCGCCCGGGCTCAGCACACCCGGCCTGACGGCTCCGAGCCTGACGGCCCCGAGCGCGACGGTTCCCGGTGTGACCGCGACCGCGCCCTCACTGACCGATCCGGCCCTGACCAACCCCGCGCTGACCAGCCCGGCGCTGACCAGTCCGACCGGTGACGCGGGCCTGACCACGCCGGGGCTGACCACGCCGGGACTGTCGACGCCGCCGGCGCTGACCGACCCTGCGCTGGGCGCCACGCCGATCTCGTCGGCCACGGGGCTGCCCGCTCCGAGCGAGGTGCCGATCGCGGCACCGATCGGGCTGGACCCGGCCGCGGGCACCTATCCGATCCTCGGCGACCCCTCGCTGGCGACGATGCCGGCGGCGACTGGCACCTCCGGTAGCGGCGGCATCATCGGCGAGCTGTCCAGCATGGCCGATCAACTCGGTGCGGGGCAGGCGATCGACCTGCTCAAGGGCATGGTGATGCCGGCGATCATGTCGGCGGCCAAGCCGCCCGGCGCGCCGGCGGTGCCCCCGGTCCCGGCCCCCGCGCCGGCACCCGCACCCGGCGCCTGAGACCTGTCACCAGACGGCACCGCAGAAGCCGCTTCGGCTCTGCGGTGCCGGTGCCGGTCTGGCGATCGATTAGTTCTGCTTCGAACCGTGTCGCACCACTAGCATCACCTGGCACATACGTAACATCAGTCCGTGCCGACTCGCCGTCCCACGCCGTCACTGCTGTTCACCGCGCTTGTGGCGACGGTCGTGACGTTGCCGATGGCCCTTTTCGGCTTGCCCGGCGACGGTGACGACGACGCGATCGCCGAGGCGCCGCACCTGGCGCAGCGACCGCTGACGGGGCTGGGCGGCGGGGAGACGATCCGCGAGATCCACCAGGACACGCCGTTCTCGTTGGTGGCGCTGACCGCTCAGGACTTCACCGGCACCACCGCACGGGTGCGCGCCAAGAAGGCCGACGGCACCTGGGGACCCTGGTACGACGCCGAACCCCTGGAAGGTGTCGGCCCGGACACTCCGTCTGCGGGACCGGCAGGCACCGAACCCGTGTTCGTGGGCCGCACCACCACGGTGCAGATCGCAGTGACCCGTCCGCCCGATGCGCCCGAGATTCCGGAAGCGGCGCCCCAGTCCGCCCCCCAGGAACTGGGCTACGTCCCGGCGAACACGCAACATTCCTTCGGCCAGAACCTCAACGCGGTGTTGATCAGCCCGCCGGAGGCACCGCCGGTGGACACGCTGCCTCCGCCGTCGGCGGTGAACGCACCCGGAGTGCCGCCCAACATCATCAACCGCGCGCAGTGGGGCGCCGACGAATCCATGCGGTGCGGAGATCCCCGGTTGGACGCCGGAGTTCGGGCGGGGGTGGTGCACCACACCGCAGGCAGCAATGAGTACGCCCCGCAGGACTCGGCAGGCATCATCCGATCGATCTACGAGTACCACACCCGCACACTGGGCTGGTGCGACATCGCCTACAACGCACTGGTCGACAAGTTCGGACAGGTCTTCGAGGGGCGCGCGGGCGGTGTCACCAGACCCGTCGAGGGGGCGCACACCGGAGGGTTCAACCACGACACCTGGGGTGTCGCGATGATGGGCAACTTCGAAGTGGTGCCGCCGACGCCGATTCAGCTGCGCACCACGGCCCGGCTGCTGGGATGGCGGCTCGGCCTCGACCACGTCGACCCCCGCGGCGCGGTGGTGCTGGCGTCAGGGGGCGGGTCGTTCTCGAAGTTCCCGACCGGGGCGACACCGCGGCTGCCCGCGATCTTCACCCACCGCGACGTCGGCGCCACGGAGTGCCCCGGCAACGCGGCGTACGCCCTGATGGACCACATCCGCGACATCGCCGCGCGCTTCAACCAACCGCCGGGACCCGACGACCTGGCCGAATCACTGCGCGGAGGCGCGATATTTGCGAAATGGGAAGCAATGGGCGGGATGAAGAGCCCGCTCGGCAGGCCGACGTCGCTGGAGGCGTCGGGCCAGGATGGCGCCCGCTACGTCACGTTCGAACGCGGCGCGATCTACTGGTCACCGGTGAGCGGCGCCGAACCGGTCACCGGTGAGATCTACAAAGCTTGGGGCACACTGGGTTTCGAACGCGGTGCGCTCGGACTGCCCACCAGCGGCGAGATCCAGGAGCCGCTGTGGATCGTGCAGAACTTCCAGCACGGCACGCTGAACTTTGACCGCGAGAAGGGCACGGTGACACGCGTTTTCGACGGTATCCCCGTGGAACTGCCGAAGCCGGACTTCGACACCCCGCCCGTGCAACTCGAGCGATTCACCCCGCCGATCAGCACCTGAGGTCTACGCCCACCACCGCTCGAGCACACGCGCGACACCGTCGTCGTTGTTGGTCGAGGTGACCTCGTCGGCCGCGGCCAGCGCGGCCGGATGGGCGTGGCCCATGGCGACCCCCAGGCCGGCCCATTGCAGCATCGGCACGTCGTTGGGCATGTCACCGAATGTGACGATCTCATCGGCGGTGATGCCCAGCGGTTCGGCCACCTCGGCGACCCCGGTGGCCTTGCTGATGCCGACCGGCATGATCTCGATCAGGCCGTTGTTGGTCGAGTACGTGATATCGGCAACTTGCCCGACGTGATCGGCGAGCTCGGCCGCCATGTCCGAGCTGCGCGCGCCGGCCTTCCTGACGAGGAGTTTGATCGCGGGTGCGCTGAGCAGGTCCTCGAACGACACCTCGGTGTTGTCCGGATTGAGCCACGCGTGTTCGTACCCGGGCGAGCTGACGAACTGCGGGGTCGCGGCGTCGTGGGCGCTTTTGCCCACCCGCTCGACGGCCAGGCCCGCCCCCGGGATCACTCGGGTCGCGATGTCGGCGAGCTCACCGAGCACGTCGGTGGTCAGCGTGCGCGCGGACACGATGCGGTCGGTGGCCGGGTCGTAGAGCACTGCACCGTTGGCGCACACCGCCATCGGGGCGAAACCCAACGCGTCGACGACCGGTTGCACCCACCGCGGCGGCCGTCCCGTGGCGATCAGGAACTCGGTGCCCGACTCCACCGCGGCGGTGACCGCCGCCCTGGTGCGCGTCGAGACCTTCTCGTCGTCGTCGAGCAGCGTCCCGTCGACGTCGGAGGCGATCAGCAAGGGCCGGTTCATCGCGGGGACCGCCGCGGGAATCCGCGTTCGCCGGTGTCCGGGCTCACCGGTGACTCTTGGCTTCGCGCAGGGCACGCTTGCGGGCACGCTCGGCCAGTTCGGCCTCGTCGAGAGCCTTCGCCTCGTCCAGGGTGGGTGCGGAGCCGCCGAGTCGGCGCGGAACCCAGTACGCCCCTTCCGGGTGCGGATAGTCGCGTTGCGCCTCGTGCAACAGTTCGGTCATCGCCGAACGCAATTCCTGCAACGTCTGCTCCATCGTCTCGCCGGCTCGTAGGGGACTACCCACCTGCACCGTGATCGGAATCCTGTTGCGGCTCAGACGACGCGGATGGTCCTTGGTCCACAGCCGCTGCGCACCCCAGACGATGAGCGGAACGATCGGCACATCGGCGTCGCGGGCCATCCGGGCCGCGCCGGTCTTGAAGTCCTTGAGCTCGAAGCTTCGGCTGATGGTCGCCTCCGGGTAGACGCCGACGAGCTCGCCGGCGCGCAGGCGTTCCACCGCGACGGCGTAGGCGCCCGCACCGGCGCGGCGATCCACCGGAATCGTGCCGGTGTGGCGGATCAGGAAGTTGACCACCTTCACGTCCTGCATCTCTTCTTTGATCATGAACCGCAGGCGCCGCTTGCGATAGTGCACCGCCAGCGCGGCGGGCAACCAGTCGACGTAGCTCGTGTGGTTGATCGCGATCACCGCACCGCCGCCGGCGGGGATGTTCTCCAAGCCCCGGTAGCTGATCTTGTAGCCATTGATCCTGACCGCCGCCTTGACCAGAACCTCGAGCGTGTAGAAGACCGGCTCCATGGCGGCTACCCGGTTGCTCCGCTGGGGTCGGGACGCTGGGCACGCCTGGCGGCCTTCTCTGCGGCCTCCTCCGCGTCCATCAGGTCGGCCTCGGCGAGCGTCGGCGCGCCCCCGCCCAACCGGTGCGGCACCCAGAACTCGCCGGCGGGGTGCGGGCCGTAGCTGTCTTGGACTTGCTCGAGCAGGTGCTGCATCCGGGAGTGCAGCAGAGCCGTCAGGTCCGCCGCGGGCAACGTCGGCTCGATCGGTTCGCCGACGGCCACGGTGATCGGCACCTTGGGGCGCCACATCTTCTTCGGGTGGCCCTTGGTCCAGATGCGCTGCGCACCCCACACGATGTGCGGAACGATCGGCACGCCCGCCGCGATCGCCATGCGCGCGGCGCCGGACTTGTACTGCTTGATCTCGAAGCTGCGGCTGATCGTGGCCTCGGGATAGACGCCGACGAACTCGCCCTCCTTGAGCCTCTGACATGCCTGCTCGAACGAAAGGGCGCCGCTCTCGCGGTCCACCTCGATGTGGCGCAGACTGCGCATGACCGGGCCCGAGATCTTGTGGTCGAAGACCTCTTTCTTCGCCATGAACCGCACCTTGCGCCCCATGCCCTGCCGGTAGGCGGGCAGCCCCGCAAAGGTGAAGTCGAAGTAGCTCGTGTGGTTGATGGCGATGACCGCGCCGCCGGTTCTCGGCAGGTTCTCCACACCGGTGACGGTGAATTTGAGTCCCTGCACGCGCCAGATCAGCCGCGCCAGCTGAATGACGGTGCCGTATACGGGTTCCACATCAGGCAGCCTAGTCGCGCGACCACACGACCTTCGAGGTCGGCGGTGCCGAGTTCGTCGAGGCCCGCCGAGATGCCGGCGCCACCTGCCGGCTCCGCGGCGCGTGGGATGGGGACGAGCCTGCGGCGGGCTAGACTCGCGGCAGGCATCCACATTCGCAGGAAGGGTATTTGTGCAGGTCACCAGCATCGGCCACGCGGGTTTCCGCATCGACACAGCGGCCGGGAGCATCCTGTGTGACCCCTGGGTGAACCCTGCCTACTTCGCGTCGTGGTTCCCGTTCCCCGACAACAGCGCCCTGGACTGGGATGCGCTCGGCGACTGCGACTACCTGTACGTCTCGCACCTGCACCGCGACCACTTCGACCCCAAGCTTCTGCGCGAGCACGTCAACAAGGACGCCATCGTGCTGCTGCCCGACTATCCGGTGCCCGACCTGCGGCGCGAACTCGAGAGGCTCGGCTTTCACCGGTTCTTCGAGACCGTCGACTCGGTGCGCCACACCGTGTCCGGCCCCAAGGGCGACCTCGGCGTGATGATCATCGCGCTGCGAGCCCCCGCCGACGGCCCGATCGGCGACTCGGGACTCGTCGTCGACGACGGTCGAACCGTGGCGTTCAACATGAACGACGCACGCCCGGTCGACCTCGACGTCGTGCACGCCGACTTCGGCCACGTCGACGTGCACATGCTCCAGTACTCCGGCGCCATCTGGTACCCGATGGTCTACGACATGCCCGTGCGAGCCAAGGAGGCGTTCGGCATCCAGAAGCGCCAGCGCCAGATGGACCGCTGCCGCCAGTACATCGCGCAGGTCGGCGCCACCTGGGTCATCCCGTCGGCAGGCCCGCCGTGCTTCCTCGATCCGGAGCTGCGCGACCTCAACGACGACCACGACGACCCAGCCAACATCTTCCCCGACCAGATGGTTTTCCTGGAGCAGATGCGTACACACGGCCACGACGGCGGGCTGTTGCTGATTCCGGGCTCGACGGCCACTTTCACCGGCTCGCAACTGGATTCACTGAACCACCCGCTGCCCGACGACGAGGTGGAGTCGATCTTCACCACCGGCAAGGCCGACTACATCGCCGACTACGCCGAGCGGATGGCGCCGGTGCTGGCCGCGGAGAAGGCGAGCTGGGCCGACGCGGCGGGCGAGTCGCTACTGGAGCCGCTGCGCACCGCGTTCGAGCCGATCATGATCCAGAGTGATCAGATCTGCGACGGTATCGGCTATCCCGTCGAGCTGCGGCTCGGGTCCGAGACCGTGGTCGTCGACTTTCCGAAACGCGTTGTTCGCGAACCGATCTCTGCAGAGAAGTTCCGTTACGGCTTCGCGATCCCGCCGGAGTTGGTGCGCACCGTGCTGCGCGACAACGAACCCGACTGGGTCAACACCATCTTCCTGTCCACCCGATTTCGGGCCTGGCGAGTGGGCGGATACAACGAGTACCTGTACACGTTCTTCAAGTGCCTGACCGACGAGCGGATCGCGTACGCCGACGGCTGGTTCGCCGAGGCGCACGACGACTCCGCGTCGATCACGCTGGACGGCTGGGAGATTCAGCGGCGCTGCCCGCATCTGAAGGCCGATCTGTCGAAGTTCGGCGTGGTGGAGGGCTCCACGCTGACCTGCAATCTGCACGGATGGCAGTGGAATCTGCAGAACGGCCGCTGCCTGACCACCAAGGGCCACGAGTTGCGGAGCGAGCGAAAGTGAGTGTGCCGCAACAGCTCTACGACGACGGCATGATCCAGGTCGACCGGGAGGCGGTCACGCTGCGCCGGTACCACTTCCCCTCTGGCACGTCGAAAGTCATTCCGCTGCCGGCCATCCGCGGGTACACCGCCTCGCCGCTGGACTGGATGCACCGCTACCGGTTCTGGGGCAGCTCGGATCTGCGCCGCTGGCTGCCGCTGGACGTGCGTAGGCCGCTGAAGGCCACGCTGGTCACCCTCGACGTCGACGGCAACCGGTGGCGACCGGCGTTCACGCCCGAACACCCCGACCAGCTCATCGAGGTCCTCGACGAGCTGCTGCGGCCTTAGCGCCGGTTCCGGCGCAACCGGCGCGCGGCCAGCAGCCCGATCCCGGCGGTCGCCACCCATGGGCCACCGACGATCAGCGGGTCGAGCCATAGGTGATTGACGTCCGCACGTTTACTTTTCGCGCGCGCGGCCAGACCGTTGTGCGTCAACTCGGTCTTGACTCCGGTCTGAGTGATGGGGTTGTCCGGGCGACGGCTGACCAGCGACTGCAGGTGGTGTTCTACGGCGTCGACGCGGTCGGCGAGGATCAGCAGCAGCCAGTGCGCGGCACGGCCCTCGCTGTACGTGCGATACGAGTAGCGCCGGATCGCACCCGAGAGCCCTCTCGGCGGAGTCGACGTACCGAAAACCGGTGTCAGGAACCTGTGTTCGATGGACCGCTCCCGCGGCCACGTCTCGGGTTGCCGGTCGGGAAAGTCCCAGTGGGCGCCGGTCTCGACCGCCTTGAGCTTGGGCACCGAAGGCCGGTCGGCCGGGTCGAGGTCGGCGCCCCACCCGGGGATGCGGGCGCGCAGGTCTTCGGATGTCGGTACGGGCGGATGGTCGGCGGTGTAGGTCATGATGATTCCCCTCAGGCGGCGTTGGCCACGATGACCGGTTTGATGCAGTCGTCGAGCTTGGCGGAGAAGATGTGATACCCCTCGGCGATGTGCTCGAGCGGAATACGGTGAGTGACAATGTCATTGGGCTTGAGATAGCCGTTCTGGATATGCGAGAACAGCCTGGGCCACTGGCGTTTGACGGGGCACTGGTTCATCCGCAGCGTCAGCCCCTTGTTCAACGCGTCGCCGAACTTGACCGCGGAGAAGATCGGTCCGTAGGCGCCCATCACCGAGATGGTGCCGCCTTTGCGCACCGCGTCGATCGCCCAGTTCAGCGCCACGGGCGAACCGCCCTGCATTTTGAGCTTGGCGCCGGTGACGTGCTGCAGCAGGTTGCCGTCCGCCTCGGCGCCCACGGCATCGATCGCCACGTCGGCGCCGAGATAACCGGTGGTCTTCTTCATCTCCACGACGATGTCGTCGCATTCGGCGAAGTTGAGGGTCTCGGCATGCGCGAACGTGCGGGCCTTCTCCAACCGGTACTCGAGGTGGTCGATGACGATCACCCGGCCAGCGCCCATCAGCCATGCCGATTTCGCGGCATACAGACCGACCGGGCCCGCGCCGAAGACCGCGACGACGTCACCCTCGACGATGTCGCCGAGTTGCGCGCCGAAGTAGCCGGTAGCCAGGGCGTCGGTGCACATCAGCGCGTCCTCGTCGGCCATCCAGTCGGGGATGAGCGCCGGGCCCACGTCGGCGAACGGCACCCGGACGAACTCCGCCTGCCCGCCGTCATATCCACCGCACGTATGCGAGTAGCCGTAGATCCCACCGACGGCGGTCGCGTTCGGGTTGACGTTGTGGCAGTTGGAGTACAGCCCGCGGGTGCAGAAGTAGCACGAACCGCAGAAGATGTTGAACGGCACCATGACCCGGTCGCCGACCTTGAGGTTGCGAACCGAGGGCCCGACCTGCTCGACCACACCGATGAACTCGTGGCCGAAGGTCATGCCGACCCGGGTGTCGGGCATCATGCCGTGGTAGAGGTGCAGGTCCGAACCGCAGATCGCCGCGAGGGTCACCCGCACGATCGCGTCGTTCGGATGCTCGATCGGCGGAATGTCTTTTTCTTCGACCCGTATCTTGTACGGGCCGCGGTAAACCATCGCCTTCACGGCGCCTCCTAGAGTCGGGATGCGAACGCGTCTACCCGTGTCCGGGCGCGCGAAACCACCTCTCCGCCCAGCGAGGCGCTTGCCCTACTTGGCCGGCGTCAGGACGTCGGTTCCGACATACGGCCTCAGCGCTTGTGGCACCCGGACGCTGCCGTCGGGCTGCTGATGGTTCTCCAGGATCGCCACCAGCCACCGCGTCGTCGCGAAGGTCCCGTTGAGCGTTGCCGCGGTCTGCGGACGCCCGTTCTCGTCGCGGTAGCGCACCGCCAGCCGGCGGGCCTGAAACGTGGTGCAGTTCGACGTCGAGGTCAGCTCCCGGTAGGTCTGCTGCGTGGGAACCCAAGCCTCACAGTCGAATTTGCGCGCCGCAGAGGAACCGAGATCACCGGCGGCGATGTCGACCACGCGGTACGGCACCTCGATATCGGCCAACATCTGGCGCTGCCAACCCAGCAGGCGTTCGTGCTCGGCCTCGGCGTCTGAGGGCTTGCAGTAGATGAAGCCCTCCACCTTGTCGAACTGGTGCACGCGGATGATGCCGCGGGTGTCCTTGCCGTGGCTGCCCGCTTCGCGCCGGAAGCATGACGACCAACCCGCATAGCGCAGCGGTCCGTCGGACAGGTCGAGGATCTCGTCGGCGTGGTATCCGGCCAGCGGCACCTCGGAGGTGCCGACCAGATAGAGGTCGTCGGACTCGATCCGGTAGACCTCCTCGCTGTGCGCACCGAGGAAACCGGTGCCCCCCATGATCTCCGGGCGCACGAGCACCGGCGGGATCATCAGCGTGAACCCGTTCGCGGTGGCGAGTTTGACGGCCAATTGGAGCAGACCCAGCTGCAGCAGCGCGCCGGCCCCGGTGAGGAAGTAGAAGCGTGAACCGGACACCTTCGCACCGCGTTCGAGGTCGATGAGACCCAACGACTCACCGAGTTCGACGTGATCTTTGGGGTCGTCGATGCGCGGTGGCTCACCGACCGTGTCGAGTACGACGAAGTCGTCCTCGCCGCCCGCGGGCACCCCGTCGATGATCACGTTCGAGAGCGCCATGTGCGCCTCGGTGAACGTCCGCGCGGCGTCGGCCTGAGCCGTCTCGGCGGCCTTGACCTTTTCGGCGAGCGCCTTGGCCTGCTCCAGGAGCGCGGGCCGCTCCTCGGGCGAGGCTTTGCCCACCTTTTTGCTCGCGGCCTTCTGCTCGGCGCGCAGATTGTCGGCCGCCGACACCGCGGCCCGGCGCGCGGCGTCGGACTCGAGCAACGCGTCGACGAGGCTCGGATCTTCGCCGCGGGCGCGTTGCGAGGCACGGACCACATCCGGGTTTTCGCGCAGCAACTTGAGGTCGATCACGGGCGCAACCCTACTGGTCGAGCACCCAGGCCAGCACAACCGCATAACTTTACAACTGCATCACTTGTCACAGCGCCTGACACGCCTGTCACAATGGAGCAGATGTTGGAGGCACCCGGTCGCCCGTTCGGCGAGCATGAACCCGCCGATCTGCAGCAAGGCGACGCACAGGCGCAGGAGCGGGTGGCGTGGTGGACCAGTTTGCACGCCACGCCGACGCGCCGAGCGCTCGTGTTGACGGCGCTGGGCGGGTTGCTGATCGCGGGCCTCATCACCGCGCTGCCGCAGAATGACAGCGCCAGCGGGCTGACCGCGAGCACGATCTCCCTCGGTCCCCGGGGCAATGCGACGTTCGAACACGCCAAGGCGGGCGACTGCCTCAACTGGCCCGACCGGACACCCGACGCCGCCGAGATCGTCGACTGCAGCCAGGAGCACCGGTTCGAGGTCGCCGAGTCGGTGGACATGCGGACGTTCCCGGGCAGTGAATACGGTCCGGACGCCGCGCCGCCGTCGAGCGCGCGTATCCAGCAGATCAGCCAGGAGCAGTGCTCGACGGCCGTGAAGAATTACCTGGGCCCGCGCTTCGACCCGAACAGCCGCTTCACCGTGAGCATGCTGTGGTCCGGCGAAAAGGCCTGGCGCCAGTCCGGCGAGCGCCGCATGCTGTGCGGACTGCAGCTGCCCGGCCCGAACAACCAGCAGCTGCCGTTCTCCGGCAAGGTCGCCGAGGTCGACCAGTCCAAGGTGTGGCCTGCGGGCACCTGCCTGGGCATCGATCCCACCACCAACCAGCCCACCGACATCCCGGTCGACTGCGCGGCGCCGCACGCGATGGAGGTCACCGGCGCGGTGAACCTCGCCGAGAGGTTCCCCGGCGGGCTGCCGCCCGAGCCCGAGCAGGACGGCTTCATCAAGGATGCGTGCACCCGGATGACGGATGCCTATCTGGCGCCCATCGAGTTACGCAGCACCACGCTGACGCTGATCTACAGCACCATTTCGCTGCCGAGCTGGGCGGCGGGAAGTCGTCAGGTGTCCTGCAGTATCGGCGCCACGCTGGGCAACGGCGGCTGGTCGACGCTTCTCAACAGCGCCAAGGGCCCGCTGCTGATCAACGGTCAGCCGCCGGTACCGCCTCCGGACATCCCCGAAGAGCGGCTGAACTTCCCGCCGATCCCGATCACGGACAACGAGCCGGTCAACACCTCGCAGTCCCTGTCTCTTATACACATCTCCGAGCCCCCGAGACCGATCAGTATCTCGTATGCCGGCTTGTGGGTGTAAAAAAAAAGGGGGGGGGGGGGGGGGGGGGG
>NZ_LZSW01000040.1:0-3394 GCF_001665615.1 Mycobacterium sp. 852014-52144_SCH5372336 | reverse complement strand
TTGATCCGGCGTTGACCAAAGACTCCTTCACCATCAGCGTGCAAGACGGTGTCGGCGGCAACAGCACCGTGACCGTGGAAGTCGACATCCTGGAAAAGAACGCAAAACCCACCGGGCGAGCCAAAGTCACCAAACCGGACACCACCACCGGGGTAGTCACCGTGACCATCACCGCCACCGACGGTGACCGCGACACGATTTCCTTCAGTGCGCCGGCAACCAGCAGCAAGGGCGGCACTGTCACCACGATCGGCACCGGTGTGTTCAGTTACAGCCCGACCGAGGTCGCCCGCTACAACGCCTCGCTTCCGACGGCGTCCGCAGCCGACAAGGTCGACACCTTCACTGTCACCCTGGATGACGGCCACGGCGGCGTCGTCAACCAGCTTGTCTCAGTCACGATCAGCCCGAAGTCCCGGCCCAACAACGTGGCCACCTCCGGTGGTGCTACGGCCTACACCGAGCAGCAGGGGCCCGTCGTGGTCGACGCGGCCCTAACCCTCAACAATTCAGCTTCCTCTTCTTTCTCCGGGGCTACCGTGACGGTGAACACGCCGCAGACGGGTGATTCGCTGGCGTTCACCGCGCCCGCGGGCAGTGGTATCACCGGCAGTTATAACGCCGGCACGGGAATCCTCACGCTCACCGGCACTTCCAGTGTGGCCAACTACCAAGCCGCGCTGCGCTCGGTAACGTTCACCTCGACCACGGACGCGCCGACAGCGACAAAGACGGTCAGCTTCATGGTCATCGATGCCAGCCAGCCAAGCGCGTTGGCAACCAAGACTATTGCAATATCGGCGGTCAACGACGTGCCCGCGGTGGTGACGTCGGGCGGGTCGACGGCCTACACCGAGCAGCAGATCGCCGTCGTGGTCGACGGCACGCTGACAATCAGCGATCCGGATTCGGCGTCGTTGACGAAGGCAATCGTCACGCTGACTTCTCCGCAGACCGGTGACACGCTGGCGTTCACCACTCCCGTAGGCAGTGGCATAAACGGCAGCTACAACGCCGCCTCCGGTGTTCTCACGCTCACCGGGACCTCGAGCGTCGCCAACTACCAGGCCGCGCTGCGCTCGGTGACGTTCACATCGACCACGGACGCGCCGACAGCGACGAAGACGGTCAGCTTCGTGGTCACCGATGCGGGGGCGTCCAGCGCGGCGGCCACCAAGACCATCGCGATAACCGCGGTCAACGATGCGCCTGCCCTGAACGGTGGTGGTGGCAACGTCGTTGCAGCACCGGGTATCCCGGTCAAAATAGCTCCGGCGGTCAGCGTGGCCGACTCCGATAGCGGAAATCTGACCGGAGCGACGGTGGCCATCACCGTCGGACGCCAGACCGGAGACGTCCTCGCTTTGAGTTCGCCGCAGAGCGGGATCACCCCTAGCTACAACCCCAGCACGGGAGCGCTCACGCTCACCGGGACCGCGAGTGTGGCGAATTACCAAGCGGCACTGCGGTCGGTCACCTTCGCGAACAACAGTGTCCCGCCGTCGGGGGCAACCCGGACCATCGCGATCACCGTGACCGACGGTGCGCTGACCAGCAACACGATCACGCAAACCGCGACCGTGCGGGTCAATCACGCTCCGGTGGCGAACAGCAACGCGTTCACCGGCGCCGAAGACACGCTCGTGAGTGGCAACGTGCTGGCCAACGACACCGACGCCAACGGCGACACGCTGACCGCCAGCCTGGGCTCAGGCGCTTCTAACGGCATCGTGAACCTGAACTCGAACGGGTCGTTCACCTATGCCCCCTACGTCAACTTCCACGGCACCGACAGCTTCACCTACACCGCGTCCGATGGCTTCACCACGAGCAACACGGCCACCGTCACGCTCACCGTCACTGCCGTCGACGACGTTGTCTTCCAATTCACCTACGGGGAAGGTTCGGAATATTGGACCCCGCAGGCCAAGGCTGCGCTACAAGCAGCTGCGGACCGTCTCTCCGAATACTTTGCGACCCCGTCCCCAGTGACGATGACCTACGACGTCACGGGCTACTTCGATCCGGACTCGTGGACTCTGGCCACGGGGGGAATCGCAGGTGGAATCCCGCTTGGCGGCTATCAGAACCCCTTCATCAGGAAGGTCACGTCGGTCAACCATTACGACGCCGACCCCGCTGCGGCAGATGGCCAAATCAACTGGAATTTCGGCAAAACGTATTCCTACGACGACACCCCAGCGGAGTACGAGTTCGACTTTCAGTCGGTCGCGATGCATGAATTGCTACACAGCTTCGGCTATCAGAGCTTCACGACAGCCAGCGATTTGACCTCCCGCACAACCTGGCTCACGTACGACAACTTCCTCGTAGATCAAAGCGGCACGAAGGTCATCGGGGAAGACTTCAAGTTCAAGTCCGCTTACGTATCGAATTTGTCCGGCTTGAACGGGGGTCTGTATTTCGGCGGAGCTAACGCGGTCGCCGCATACGGGGGTCTTGTTCCTCTCGAAGGAGACTCAGTGGCCCACCTGCGCTCCACGACTTTCCCCTACAACAGCGCATCCCGAAAGATCATGGGTCCGATCTCTGCCCCTGGGGTGGCTCTGAGAACCATCAGTCCCTTCGAGCGGGGCATTCTGATGGACCTCGGCTACACCGTGGCCGGCGGGACGCAGACCATCGCCCTGGGCTTCGCAGCCGCTGAGGAGGAACTGCACTCTCTGGACACTCAATCTGGCCTCAGCGATTCCGACGCGATCGTCGCCGCAATAGGCGCGGGGCAGTCCATCAAGCCAGCTGCAATGGTGACCGTCATCGTTGCTGACAGCGGGCTGCGCGACGGACAACACGACGCGTACCTGGTTTGGTTGTTCTTGTTCAGTCCGTTCAGCGTCAACTGATCCAGACGATTCGCTTCAGCCGTCGCTCTGTCTCGGCCGTGGCGTCGAGAGCACCAGCGACCGGTGGCAGAGGACGTCCTTTGTGGCACATGTCCGGCCACCATCGTCGAAGCTGTTGTTGACTACCCAACGTCATTTGAGTGCTTGCAGATCGAAGTAACTGTTTTCGTGCGGAAGGGGTGATCCCATACGCCCTGTGTCCCAACAATATTGCGCTCGCAAGTACCCTGGGTGAATCGGCCATTATACATAGGGTTTTCCCCGATTCCTTGCTGGTCCGCTGGGCCTAGATTTAATGCAGTCATTGATTTCTAGGGGCGGTCATGGGTTGTGCGCGTTATGTGGGTCGGGTGGGTGCGTTGGCGGTGGCCTTGGGTGTGGGGTCGGCTGTGGCGTCGTCGGCGGGGGTGGTGTGGGCCCAGACCGACGGTGGAGATGCCGCGTCGGTGGATGCCAGCGTCGGTGCGGTGGGCTCTGATGTGGGTGCCGGGGCGCCGGTTGCTACCGGAGTCGAGTCGCCGTCGGGTCAG
>NZ_LZSW01000039.1:0-527 GCF_001665615.1 Mycobacterium sp. 852014-52144_SCH5372336 | reverse complement strand
TCGCAGTCGATTCCGGGGTTGTTCGCCGCGCAGGTTTCGCGTGCCCCTGAGGCGGTGGCGGTGAGTTTCGAGGGTCGTTCTTTGACCTACCGCGAACTCGATGAGGCCTCGAATCGGTTGGCGC
This sequence comes from Mycobacterium sp. 852014-52144_SCH5372336, assembly GCF_001665615.1. Taxonomy (NCBI): domain Bacteria; kingdom Bacillati; phylum Actinomycetota; class Actinomycetes; order Mycobacteriales; family Mycobacteriaceae; genus Mycobacterium; species Mycobacterium sp. 852014-52144_SCH5372336. The sequence continues at coordinate 403 of NZ_LZSW01000039.1, read as the reverse complement.
ATTTGTTGGTTGAGCGTGGTGTTGGTCCGGGTCAGCGGGTAGCGGTGTTGGTTCCGCGCTCGGCTGGGGCGGTGGTGGCGTTGTTGGCGGTGCTCAAGACCGGGGCGGCGTACCTGTCGATGGACCCCGCGCACCCGGCGGCGCGGATGGAGTTCATGGTCGGCGATGCTGCGCCGATCGTGGCGCTCACTACCGCGGCGCTGGCCGAACGGCTTGACCGGTGCGGCGTGCCGATCATCGATATCGCTGAACCTGGCATCGAGGCCTATCCGAGCGCGGGCTTGCCAAGCCCGGCGGCTGAGAACATCGCGTATCTGATTTACACGTCGGGTACTACCGGCAAGCCCAAGGGTGTGGCGGTCACGCACCGCAATGTGGCGTGTCTGTTGGAGGCGTTGGACTC
>NZ_LZSW01000038.1:0-791 GCF_001665615.1 Mycobacterium sp. 852014-52144_SCH5372336 | reverse complement strand
GGGGGTGGCAATCCGGTGGTGGGGCTGCAGCAGGCGGTGGCCCAGACGCACGGGATCGCGTTCACCCCGCAGCGGCAGACCGAGGTGTTGTCCAACAACGACACCCTCAGCCATAACGACACCCGGTTCTTGAGCCCGGAGACCAACACGCTCAACCACGCCGGTGAGGATCAGCAGCAGGGTATCGGCAACTTCGGGCTGGAGTTCGGTGACATCACCTTCGGTGACAAGACCACCAACACCGCCACCGACGGCGGGGTGGTCAACACCGGCACCGCAGGCGATATCGATGCCACCAACGTCGAGGGCGACGGCAACGTCGTCGGCGATGACAACGAGAACGTCAACACCGGTGATATCGAGGACTCCAACGTCAACATCGGTGAGGACAATGAGATCGACGACAGCGGAGACCAGACCGCCGGCGGCGACATCATCTCCGACAACGAGGGCCCGGTCATCAACGATGTCGACATGAGCGGTGGCAGCGGCGGCAGCGCCTCGGGCGGTGACGGCGGTGGCGGCCTGATCGGGGTCGGCAACGACGGCGGCAACGCCACCGGTGGGGCCGGCGGCTCGGGTGGCGGGATCGTGATCAACGACAACGACACGACCACCACCAATGTCGATGGCAACCAGACCAATGTCGGCGATATCGACGGCAGCGTGACCGGCGGCATCTCGGGCGGGTCGAGCATCGAGGACAACTCGGTGGACAACTCGGTCGACAACTCGGTCGACAACTCCGGACAGGACAACTCGACTGACAACTCCGGTCAGGTCAACACCGA